>SKPS01000231.1 GCA_007119395.1 Lentimicrobiaceae bacterium | reverse complement strand
GTATAGAGGCACAAGCAGCCCCCGAAATACGTAACTCGCTGATTACTTCTCTCTCTCTCTCTCTCTCTCTCTCTCGGTGCCCTAAAAGTAAAAAATCAACAAAGGGCGCTATGACGCTTGCTAAATGCATCTTTTGAAAGAGCGTATTGTATAGCTGCAAACCACCCATGAAATGGAGCGTTTTCAAGACCATCCTGTTCAACAAAGAGACGGCTATGGTATGTGAAGTGGTTTGTGCCAAATGATACAGCGTTTTGTTCGGTTGCTAAGATAGTGCAATTTTCATTCATCTCCACAAAGAATCGGAAATATTTTTGCTGCACGATGCGTTATGGTGGGTTCAATAAGAGCAAGATTCTGATACAGCGGCAAAAGGAACATTCTGTTTGGGGACAATGGGGACGTTGGGAACCAGGGGAGACGCGTTGACCTTTTTGATGTATGTGGTATTGGTTGGTCTAAGGTCCGATACCTGGCGGCATCGGAATGTCGCCAAGCCGCTTCCGCGGAGCCAAAACCCCAATATCCTGTCCCTACGGGACATTGGGTGTGTGTGTGGGCTCCGTTTCTACCAATATCTTGTCCCTACGGGACATAAAATTGGTTTGCGGATGGACCAAAAAAAAGCAAACGGCAAACAGCCAAAAGCAATTAGCCAACATCCCATATCATGTCCCTACGGGACATTGGGTGTGTATGTGTGGGCTCCGTTTCTACCAATATCTTGTCCCTACGGGACATAAAATAGGTTTGCGGGTGGCCTTAAAAATAGCCAACAGCCAACGGCCAAAAGCCTTTCCTAAGATTCTTGCTCGCGCTGGTGGGCGGGTGTGTTCCAGACATTGTAGAGCAGCGAGAGCAGCAAATACAAAATGATGATCAGTGGCATGGCCATCCATTGAAAGGGTATCAGGAGCCCAATGGATCCGAGGATGAGCAGGATGGGGAACACTCGGTTGGGGCCGGTGTCTTTAAGCCCTTTGAACGAGAACATTCTGATGGGCATCAGCATGAGCAGTGCGACCACCACTACTGCGGCGATCAGCAGCGGTTCATTGTAGAGGCGGAAAGCATACTCCAGGTCGATATAGGGTAGTGGTGCGAGGAAGAGTGCTGCCGCCGGGGTGGGCAATCCGCGAAAGCTGGTACTCTGGCTGGTGTCGTTGTTGAACCGCGCAAGCCTGATGGCGGCAAACAACGGAATGATGGCAACGATAATCAGTGATGAGTAACCCGGTGGGAGCAGGTGCTGATAGATCAATACTGCCGGAGCTACGCCAAAGGTGACCATGTCGGCCAGAGAATCGAGCTGCTTGCCAAAAGGGGTGATGGCGTTGAACGCCCGTGCTGCCAAACCATCAATACCATCGAATACAGCCGCCAGATAGATACACACCATCGCATAAAACGGGGTGAGGTCAGACATGGCAATGGCTGCAAAGCCAAGCAACAGATTGCACATGGTAAGTGCCGAGGGGATCATTCTTTTCAGGTAGTGATTCATACAAACCTATATATAATGGTACCTAAATCAACAGCATGCACTTGCATCTTTCAGCCACAAAGGTAACAAAGAAATCCCTGACGACATAGGGGTTTCGCGTTGTGAAAATTGTGATGATTCCGTTGGTTAAGAATACCCGGGTTTTTGATTCGGCATCACGTCTTATCAGTTGGGAACAGCCCATTGCAGCACTTAGCTGATGGTTGTCCCCAGCAGCACATGCTCCCCTGTGAGCCGGCCGGTATTTTTCAGCGCATCGCTCTCCATCACCAGCACCACGGTGGATCCCATCTCAAACATGCCGAGCTCGGCACCTTTCTCGAGTTCAATGTTGAGGTTCTCCATTGTGCCCCCCTTGTTGATCTTGTCCACGATACTCAGTGTGATGCGTCCAACCACCAGGGCACCCACCAATACCAGGCAAAACTTCCCGTACGGTGAGGTGCCTTCCACCACCACCCGTTCATTGGTACAGTAGAGTCCCGGGTGTTTCAACACATACGCGGGGTCTACTGTACGCACTTCTCCGTGCAGGTGACGGATGGAGGTAACGGTACAATTGAACGGTGTATGTACACGGTGGTAGTCGGCCGGGGAGAGGTACACCGTGACAAAGGAGCCGGTATCGGGCCAGGCACTCCTAAGCAGCTCTGTAAGCGGATAGCTGTTCCCTTTCACATGGAAGAGCATGCTTTCAGTAAAGGTACCGGCAGCGGTCACCACACCGTCGGCAGGCGAGGTAACACCGTTGCCCTGTATCCGGCATCCTGGCTTCAGGGCGCGGGTAAAAAACCGGTTAAAGGTAGAAAAAGACTCAGGGTCACCCTGGTATTGTGACATATCGATTCCATTCACCCGGATATACTTCCTGATGACAGGTAGCAGTATCCACTTCGGCAGCCGGCGGTCAGCCAGCCATCCCACAAAGGTGGTCAGTCCACGTGCCAATCCGGTACGCTGAAAAGCATAAGATGTAACCAGGCGGTATAGAAGTCCCATGATGTAACCTTGATTGAGAAGGCAAATATCATAATATTACTACAGACTGTTGTTTTATTCCACACCCTCCTCTTCTTCCGCTTCTTCGATCAGTTGTTTCAAGGCCTCGATGTTCTGCACAATCTGATCATCTCTCTCCCATCTACTGACCGACTTAAAAGTATCAATTGCTTTCTGGTATTCCCCCAGGTGGTAGTATGCGCTGGCCTTGGCCAGTCGCTCCCGTCGCATGGCTGGTACAATTTCCAGGATATGCTTCAGACATTCGATCATGCTGGCGTGGTCACCCAGCTCATTGTACACCAACCCTTTTCTGCTAACGGCCCACAGGTTGTCGGGGAACAGTTCCAGGGTTCTCTTATACCCTTGCAGAGCCTCGTCAAAGCGACGCAAAGCAGCCTCTTCGTTTCCTTGCTCACGCAACACTTTCCCAATCTCGAAATCGTTTTTGGCCACATAATATTCAGGTGGGTATGCCATGGGGTTGAGGCTACGAAACGGGTTCATGGAGCGGTAAGCACTTTCGATGGCTTCTTCAAACCTGCCGGCGTTTTCAAGGCTGATGGTCTTTTTCATGTGCACCTCCATTCTAACAGAGTGGTAGCCATACACGATGCCGAAAGTTGTTGTTAGCAATACGATGGCCAGCAGCACCTTCCTGTTGGGGTTGAGCGGCTTCCAGGGTTTGTATCTGTTTCTTAAGGCGATGGCAGCCGCAAAAAACAACGCCAGGTACATTGTATGGTTGATCCTTTCGTAGGGGAATGAGAAAAACGAGATGCCAAAGTAGCCGATGATACCGGCCGCGATCAGCAGGGCGAGCACCCTGTCTTTCACATGCGGACTGTAGAAGAACACCTGGAAGAGCATTATAAAGGCAAAGACGAATATGGCCAGGAAGAGCAGCAGTCCGAAAATCCCTTTTTCGGCCCATACCCAGAGAAAGTCGTTGTGTGGCCTACCCCAGTTGAGCGCCGACATGGAGCTGAACATCCCTTTGCAGTAAGGTGCGATGAGCATTTGCCAGTTACCGGCTCCCACTCCTTTGATGGGGTGTTCATTGATCATATCCATGGTTGCCTTCCACACGTTGATACGGTGAATATTGTGATGAGAGGTTGGGTTGGTGATGTTTTTCAGCCTTCCCATCATCGAGAAATCGTCGGGGCGTTCAGGCATGGCCCTGATCGTTATCGCACCGGCGATGCCGGCCACAAGCAGCACAGCCATTCCAATACGAGCATATCGGTGCAAGTTGATCCTGTGGGCTGATATCACCATGATGGTAAACGTTACAAAACCACCCATGGCAACCCCTACCCACACCGCGCGGGTACGCAATATCAGAATAAGCAATATCACCAGCAGCGTAGTCACAATGGAAGCGTTGCGCCAACGCCCACGGAAGGCGTAAATACCGTATCCCAGAAAAGGGAGCATCATCATCAACTGGTTCGAAAACTCATTTTTATGCGACATCACACCGATCACGCCATAGATCGCTTCCCTGCCATCCGGGAGATCCGCTCCCCCGGTGAGAAAAACCTGCTCATAGTATTGCACCATTCCAATAACAAAGGCCACAAGCGCTGCAAAAATCACCATTTTGGGGATCCTGGTTTGCCATTCCGGAACGGTGATAAAAATCACCGCAGCATATACCATCACGATGAGAAACAGGTTGGTGCGCACCATGTCGAAGAAACTCTCCCTGTGATTAATGGCCCAAACAACTGAAAAAATGGTCATCAACAGATAAAGCAGCGTAATGGGAACGAGTGGTGCCCGCAAAGCACGAAAATCAAAACGGTGAAACTGGCGCTTGTGTAAAAACCACAACGAGAAGCCCAACAGGAAAATACTCAGCGCCAAAGTACGGGGCATCAGGGTGATGTCCATGGCAGGCTTGTAATGAAACAGCGGAATAAAAAAGATCAAAAATCCCGTAAAAAGGTAAAACACCAGATTGTTATCAGGTTTCTGCACCTTTTTGCTCTTCTTTCGATCCCGGATCTTTTGTTTCTTCATAGTGGAACAACTTTAGTTCAGTTTGAATTGGCAGATTGCCATGTATTTACAAGGTCAACCTCCCCGTTAGCGAACCCTCTTCCAAGGTTGCAACCATTGTGACCCTGTACAGCGTGTTTACTGATCAACAAAAGTAAGAAAACTAGCAGAAAAACGAACCACTCATTAAGCACCGTTCAATTTTTTTCATTTTGAGGGTAAAGAATTTGAAAAATGCATATTTTTGGGCTGTACCTTTGCAGAGGTCATTCCCCGGTTTTCATCTCGATTGCTTAAGCAGACGATGATTGGCCGGGTGTTGTGGTTGGTATAAACTGAAAGACAGAGTGCTTATGGACAAGATGTTGGATTTTTTGGTGGGGTATGCAGAGAGTGGTTCTGCACAGCCTGAATCGCTATTTCCATATCGTATACGTAATCCACGGGTTGCGACGATGGCACTTCCTTCCACCATAGAAGTTGTGCAGGGGGATGATCTTTTTGACACAATACAAACAGGCAGTGATGCCATTTCCGGATCTCGCGGTTTGTATATACACATCCCCTATTGTGACCGGCGGTGTACCTTTTGCATGTACACTTGTTATGATGATGCTTCTCAGGGCGATCTGATACAATACACCACGTTGTTGATGCGTCAGCTTGAGAAGTTGGCTGAGAGCGCATGGATTCAGGCTGCCCCATTTGATGCGATCTATCTGGGTGGTGGCACACCCACTGTGCTTCCACCGGAAACCTTTGCCTACCTTGTATCTGGCATCCGCAAGCTGATCCCCATTGCTGACGATTGTGAGATCACCGTTGAGTCAACCCTTACAGCGATGAATGATGAGGTGTGGTCTGTTTTACCGGGCATCGGGGTGAACAGGGTGAGCTTTGGGGTACAAACCTTTGACACCTCATTGCGCCGTCGGCATGGCCGCCGCTCCTCGAAGGAGGAAGTAGTTGAAATGCTGCAGAAACTAACCTCTTCAGGCATCCGGAATATAGCCATAGACCTCATCTACACCTTAGAAGGGCACTCCCGGGAGATCCTTCATGACGATCTGCTCACGATGGCATCCCTGCCGGTAACCGGGCTCAGCCTCTACCCTTTGATCAAAGGGGATGACAAGCTGGTCACTCAGGAGAAGCTGAAAGCAGAATACACACTGTACATGCATGCTGATGCATTTATCAGGGCGTTGCCCGGATGGACCCGGTTTACTCCGGTGCAATACGGAGATGCACAAAACGGCCGGGCACGGTATGTGCAAATGCTTGGTTTACAACAAGATATCCTTGCCGTTGGACCCTCCGCAGGAGGCAGAATCGCCTCGTATGGCTACCTCCACAACCGCCGCCTCAGAGAGTGGGTTGACAACGCATCGCACGAGAAGGGCACCATCGAGCGGTGCGTTCAATACCACCCCAATGTGGCGAAATACCAACCTGTGTTTAAGCTCTCCGAATCCCATGGCATTACCCAACAAGAGATAGAACTGCTGAAACCTCTGTTTGGTGAGGTGTTCAGCATGCTGCTTGATACAGGCTTGATTACACACGATGGCGACACCCTGCGAGTAACACCGGATGGAGCCTTCTGGGCAGGAAACCTGTCGGTACTGTTTGCACAACACATCGCAGAAAAAGCCTGACCGCAAACGAAAAAAGAATAAAACAAACAGAGATATGGAGTTGCAGGATCAATTTCGTGATTTGATAACGGAAAAATTAAGAGCCATTGCGGAGCAGGCTGTTGAGCTTCAATACCAAGCCGATCCAGAATATTGGAAGAGGTTTGGTGATGAAGGGCGACGTTTGAGCGTGCGCGATGTGGAATACCATTTGCCCTTTCTCGTTGAAGCGGTGGTGTCAGATGATACGGATGTGTTTAAGAGTTATATCAGTTGGGTCAAACAATTGTTCCGTGGATTGAATTTTTCTGACCGGGTGATGTTACAAACACTTGATTGCATGGGTAGTGCCATGCACAGCCTGTTGCCGCCTGAGTACTCCCCGTTGTTTAAACCGGTGCTGGAAGCCGGAAAACGACAAATGGAGGTTGAGGTTGGGGAGCCGGAAAGTTTTATTGATGAGTCGACCCCCATGGGGCAACTGGCGGCAAAGTACACTGCTTTTTTGATATCAGGAAATCGCCGCGAAGCATCCAGGCTTGTGATGAACGCTGTTGAATCGGGTATCCCCATCAAAGAGATCTACCTGGACCTGTTTCAGGTGTCGCAGTATGAGATTGGGAGGCTGTGGCTGATGAACAAGATCAGTGTGGCAACAGAGCATTTCTGTTCTGCAGCTACACAAACGATCATGTCACAACTTTATCCATATGTATTTGATACTCCGAGAACGGGACACAAAATGGTTGGCGCCTGCATTGGTGGTGAGCTACACGAAATTGGCATGAGAATGGTTTCAGATTTTTTCGAAATGGAGGGATGGGATACCTGGTACCTGGGAGCCAACACACCTTCTACCAGTATTGTTCGAACAGTGGAAGAGCGAGGAGCCGACCTCGTAGGTCTGTCGGTATCCATGCCTTATCACCGTCCTTTGCTCCGAGAAACCATTGACACCCTTCGCAACAATAACACAACCTCTTCTGTAGTTGTGCTGGTTGGAGGCAATGCATTCAATCAGAGCAACAACAACAGCTGGAAACAGTATGGCGCCGACGGATACGCACCCAACGCCCAAACTGCAGTCACCCTGGCAACAAGAATCAGAGATACGAAACATTGATCAATTAAGAATTGTCAATTAAGATGGATCGATGATGGAGTAATGTATAAACTGAAAAGAAACAATGGATAAACTGCAACATGAGTTCAAAGGGATCTTGCTTGAGTGCACCCTCGATGGGGTGATCAAAAAGGTGATCAGAGATGATTTAAACCTCAGCTCAATCGATCCGGTTGGGCGACCATTGCCCGGAATTGTCACTCCGGAATACCGCCATAACGCGCTTGACTTTATCGTTACATCAAAACAAAAGCATATTGCATGGGACATCAAGCTGGCCATCTACCTCTTGGGGCACTCTGAATTACTTCATTTCACAGGCATCTCTTTAGACGATTCGCTCTGGGTAATAGGCGCGGCAAGCCCATCCGAAGCACTCTACGTTTTAGATCAGCTCCAACAACTCAACAACGAACAAGCGAATCAAATAAGGGAGTTGTTCAAAGAGGTGGGTGCAACAAAAGAGACTGATACCAATACCCCTGACGAGCAGAATCAACTGGCAGAGTTCTCCCTCCTAAATAACGAATTGGTGAACCTTCAACGGGAGCTTGCCAAGAAAAACGCTGAGCTTGAACGTCTTAGCCAGATAAAAAACCAGTTTCTCGGAATGGCTGCTCACGACCTGAGGAGCCCGCTAAGCAACATCATGTCGTTTGCCGACTTCCTGATCGAAGAAACGGAAGGTGTTCTGTCAGAACAACACCGGGAGTTCCTGACTATCATCTACTCCTCATCAGAATATATGCGTACCCTCATTGAAGACCTGCTGGATGTTTCACAAATCGAATCGGGTAGCTTGCACATCAAAACACAAAAAGGGGATTTGGCCTCTTTTGTAAACAGAGTCATTAAAGCCAATGCACCATTGGCCAAACGGAAAAACATCAACACAGCGTTTCGTTCTGATCCGGATTGCATTAAAGTCTCTTTTGACCACCGCAGAATGGAACAGGTCATCAACAACCTCCTCAGCAATGCCATCAAGTTTTCCAAAAAAGGCTCAACGATCAGGGTGATGTTATCGGGTCATGATGATCATGTGGTTCTTTCTGTGAGTGATGAGGGTATCGGGATGACCCCTTCAGAGGTTGAACACCTCTTTACCCCATTTACGAAGAGCAGCAGAAAAGGGACGACAGGAGAAAAAGGGACGGGGCTGGGGTTGTACATTGTGAAAAGAATTGTGGATGACCATCAAGGAGAAATCAATGTGGTGAGTGAGCCCGGAAAAGGGACGAAGGTAAGCATAACACTTCCTGCGTAGAAAAAGCTGCTCCGCGATTGGCCACAGGAGGCTTTGGATGAATTGCAGTGTATCATTTGGTTTATATGTTTAATTTTGCAGTCAGATGCAATAATATACTGCCTGTTCGTTATGATAAACCGGCAGTGATAAATATAAGGTATGGCTATAAAGGATGTTCTCCGTTCAAAGCGATTTTTATTACACCTTGTGTTGATGGTCGTCGCCACTTTCGTTCTTTTTTGGGTTGGTTTGAAACTGCTTGATGTGTACACACGGCATGGTACGGGTTATGTTGTTCCTGACTATTCGGGAATGCTCCCTTCAGAGATCGGGCAAATGGCCGGTAGTGATATGTTTCACATTGTGGTGAGTGATTCAGTATACGACAATTCGCGTCAGGGTGGTATTGTGATTGATCAGGAGCCTAAACCCGGCAGCGAAGTGAAGCGCAACCGGACCATCCATCTTACCATCATTTCAACTCAACAGGAGATGGTTCCTTTGCCCGATCTGGGCAACACGATGCGATCTGCCAGGTCGCAGCTTGAGGCACACGGTCTCAGGCTGGGTGAAGTGATTGAGGTAAAGGGTGAGTTTGTGGGTCTGCTGCAACGCGCATTCTATATGGGTCGTGAAATCGATCGTGGAGAGATGCTGCCCAGAGGTGCCACCGTAGATATTGAGGTGATGGTGGATGAAAGATTTGATGAGGAAGAGGAGCTGGAAGAGTTGGATGAAGAGGAGATCTGGCACGGAAGCAACGACCTGACAGAGTAAATCCATCAGAGAAAAGATAAAACAGATACCATATTAATAACTAACAATGACAAAACCCTGCATATTCATTCAGGTTTCCCATTTGAAGAGAACTGTTTTACGGATGAAGAGGAGGTGTTGGCTTGCAGCGAGCCTTATGGCCACCGTATTGCTCTCACCGTTGTGGTTGTCGGCCCAGGAGGTGGTGGTGCCGCTGATGGTGAATCCTGTGCTGGTGAACCGTGAAGTGCCTTTGCCCGAGGCGATGCC
>SKPS01000232.1 GCA_007119395.1 Lentimicrobiaceae bacterium | reverse complement strand
TATTTATGGGCAAGGTCGATCACCTTTTTCAGGTCGAAGAATGCCTGCGACGGGTTACTGGGCATTTCCCCATACAGGAAACGGGTGTTTTCATCGATCAGGCTCTCCCACTCAGAGAGGTCATTGCTGTTCACCACTTTCCGCCATTCGATGTTTCTCTCTTGCTCTTTCCTGATTGCAAACTGCTGAAAGGTGCCACCATATACCTGCGTGGTAGCCACGAAATTCATTTTTGCACCCGGACGTTTGGGGTCTTCAACCAAAAAGGGATCTACGGCGCTCTGTATGGCAGCCATTCCCGAGGCAGTAGCCAGACAGGATGTTTCAAGGCCAGAACCATACGCTTCGAGCAGTGCCAATACACCTTCATAATAGTACATCGATGGGTTTCCGATACGACTGTATGACCAGGTGGGAATCATATACCCAAGGGCTGCTTCCATCTCATCAGAGTTTCTAAACCCCTGTGATGTTGACATATACACCGGCTCAATCAATGAACCCTGGTTGAAATCAAGTGCCTCCTGCATTGAATAAATACCGTGCACGGCAATCGTATCAAAGCGACATGCGCTCATGGCTTTCCGGTGCTCCTTATGCCAGCTCATAGCGCGTTGGCCCGCTTGAACAAAATGGTCTACTCCTCTTTTCTCCATAACATTTGACTTTATCAGGTTTGTTTTCAGATTATTGATCCTGCACATGGCATGTTGTTCAATAAACAACAGCTGCCATAGAGCTTCCTCTGCTCCTGTTAGCAAATGTATAGATATTTTTCGTTCCGGCAAAGATATGTGATGGCGAGTTGATCAATGCGCTGAATGGTGCCACACTTTTTCACCGCTGATCCATGTTTGCAACACCAGTGCTTCAGGGATCTGCGATTCATCAATGGTAATAATGTCATTTTTCAGCACAACAAAGTCGGCTTGTTTACCCGGTTCCAGGCTCCCTTTCTGATCCTCTTCAAAGGATGCTTTGGCGGCCCAAATGGTCATGGCTTTAAGGGCGTCTTTTCGCGAGAGGGCATTCTCGGGCTGCCACCCTTTGGGAGGATATCCGTTCAGGTCTTTTCTGGCAACGGCTGCATAGAATCCCAATAGTGGGTTAATGGGTTCAACCGGAAAGTCGCTGCCGTTGCAGAGCCAGCCATTGGTTTCAAGGAGTTGTTGGAAAGCATAGGCATACACCACTCTGTGAGGTCCAAGCCTGTCGATGGCCCATCCCATGTCTGATGTAGCATGGATGGCATTGATTGCCGGAATAATATTGTATTTTCCGAAGGTTTCAAAATCGTCGGGATGCACCACTTGTGCATGCTCAATGCGCCATCGCAGGTCGTTAGGCCCTTCGAGGATATCTGCATACACACCCAATACAAAACGGTTGGCAGAATCGCCGATGGCATGTGTGTTCACCTGATATCCAAATCCATACAGCTCTTTGCACTGCTGTCTGAAGCGTTCAGGATCCAATGTGAGTAACCCGACACTCTCACTGCGATCAGTATAGGGCTCAAGCAACAGGGCTCCACGGGATCCTAAAGCCCCATCAGCAAAAAATTTTACCGAACGTATATGCATCCTCTCAGAGCGGTATGGCCCTTGACTGATATAGTGCTTACGGTTCTCTGGGTTGTCATTCAGCATGGCATACACCTGCATTTTCAACAAGCCTTTCTCCTGCAATTGTTTCAATGTTTGCACCTGGTGGTAGTTGAGTCCTGCATCACCCACAGTGGTGATTCCCACACCAAAGCAGTTTTCCTGTGCCTGCAGGATCCCTCTGGCAACCAACGCTTCCCCTTGCTCACCACCCAATACAGCCCGGTTAAACATGCTTCTCAGTTGATCCGATGCTTTGTCGATCAGGATGCCTGTCATGCGACCATCCTTCACCAACACTTCGCCTCCGGGCACTTCCGATCCGACTGTGATGCCACCACGATCCAGCGCCACGCTGTTGGCCAACATGGCATGGCCATCAACACGTATCAATATCACCGGCCTGTCAGAAAACAGTGAGTCCAATGCACCCTTATCAGGTAACTCCCTGATATCCCAGTTGTTTTCATCCCATCCCCTGCCGGCCAACCAGCCTGTATCAGACTCCTCTGCAAAACGCACCATCACATCAAGCACTTCATCAAAAGAGCGTGTACCGGTTAAATCAGCCCAAGAAGCCAAGCCGGCACCATAACCGTAGAAGTGGCAGTGTGGATCATAAAACCCGGGGTAAATATACGCACCCGCCATATCTCTCTTCTCAGCAGGACGGTATCTGCGAACAAGATCATCGAAAAGACCCACCTCCACAATAATCCCATCTTTCAACACCATGGCATCGGCAACTGAAAAGTCGTTGTCAACTGTGTAGATCGTTGCATTAAACAGTAACAAATCCACTTTCTCGTGTTGCTGCGTGCAACCGCATACCAAAGAAGAGACCATGGCAATCATAAGCAATGTTTTAATTTTCATAACATTTAGGTTGTTGATGATAACTCTTTCAACCAGCAGGGTATCCTTCACTTCAGGATATACAAAGTTACATATTTAGGTAATTACCGGCCAATCTGGTTTGGGTTTCCAAAGGAAAAGGTTACTTTTGGCGTTTTGAATACGCCCATGAAAGATCTTACGAAAGGGAACGAACTGAAGTTGATCACCTGGTTTGCCATGCCTATGCTGCTTGGCAACCTGTTTCAGCAGGTGTATAGCTTTACTGACAGTGCCATCGTGGGGAAATTTGTTGGCAGCGAGGCGCTGGCTGCCATTGGTGCAAGTTTTCCTTTGATTTTTATTTTGATTGCTCTGGCAGTGGGTATTGCCAACGGGATCAATATTGTGATATCCCAATATTATGGAGCCAAAGACTACGAAAAGGTGAAGCGCGCCATAGACACCATGTACATATTCTCGTTTGTGGCGGGATTGGTTCTTACCATCATCGGCATAGCTGTCAGCCGTCCGGTTTTCGAGTTGATCAATCTACCGGAAGAGATTATGCCGCATGCATTGTTGTATTTCAGGATCTATTCAGGAGGTTTTATTCTGATGTTCGGGTATTATGCTACCGCTGCGATCCTGAGGGGGTTGGGCGACAGCAAGACCCCTCTTTACTTCTTGATTATCAGCACTATACTAAATATTGGCTTGGATTTGCTGTTTATTTTAGGTTGGGGTTGGGGGATAGAGGGTGCAGCCATTGCCACAGTGATATCTCAGGGGTTTGCCTTTTTTCTCGGGGCGTGGTACTTACGTCGCAAGGGTTCGATCATCAACCTTCAGTTGCGCAGTTTTGCGTTTGACAAGTCCATATTCCGGACGGCGATGCGGGTTGGACTCCCTTCCGGGCTGCAGCAGTCGTTTGTTGCCATTGGGGGCATCTTGCTCTATTGGATTGTGAATGATTTTGGTGTTGATGTGATTGCCGGCTACAGTGCTGCGATGCGGATTGATTCGTTGGCGTCACTACCAGCGATGCAGCTTGCTGCGGCTTTGTCGACCTTTGTAGGGCAGAACGTTGGGGCGAACCGTATGGACAGGGTTCGTCGCGGTTTTATTCTCACCTGGTGGATGTCGACAGGGATGGCGTTGTTGGTGACCGGTGCGGTTGTCTTTTTCCGCACTTCGCTGATGTCACTCTTTACAGACGATCAAGCTGTGATCGAGGCGGGCAACGATTACCTGATCATTGTATGTGCCTTTTATGTGGTTTTCAGCAGCATGTTTATCACCAACGGGCTGTTGCGAGGGGCGGGTGCCACGCTAATACCGATGTTTATTACCCTGATCTCCATCTGGGTGCTCAGGATCCCGTTGAGTTACATTCTGTCGCGTGATTGGACCGGGCTGGCAGAGACAGGTATCTGGTGGGGTATCCCTGTTGCCTGGGGTTTTGGCGCAGCCGCTTCATACGCCTATTACCTAAGCGGTAAATGGAAACGTTACGCAGTGGTTAAGCATGAAGAGATCGAAGAGGCTCTTTGATCAGGCTCTTTGCAAAACGGGCACTTGTTTTTGTACCAGTGCATATACACCAAACAGAACAAATGTATAGAAGAGGTCACCCATCAAGCTATTGATAAAGGGTGAGATACCCATTGCTCCATCATGGAAGAAGGCCAGTCCGGCCGTATAAGCCATGACCAGACCTGAAAGGTCGTTCGGATAAAATGGCATGGCGAGCCAGGCGCCAAAATTGGTAATCAGGAAAAAGATTACCGAAGCACCAGCAGCGGTGAGTCCGATGGCTGCGAAATTGCGCTGTTTGCTGATGGAGATACCCAGGATTACTGTAATGGCAAAAGCGAGGTACACAAAGATCATGGAGTTGTGAAAGCCCAGGATCAGGTCGGTGAGGAATAGTGCTGCCAGAGGGATCATAAATGCAGTGAATTTATTTGCCAATCTGGCGCCACCAAAAAGGGCTATGGCAGCAACAGCTGTAAAGTTTGGCCAGTGCGGGATTAATCTGCTGAAGGCCGCTATCAGTATCATTCCACTCACCACAAAAAAAGCAGGTTTCAATCGTTCCATGTCCTTTAACAATTAAGTTGTGTTTTCTTCTTTATTCTACAATTAATTCAACAGCCGGTACAGTTTCTCAGATATCAAGTACAACAATGTATGTACCCCAAAGGTTGAATCTGCCGGCAAAAATATAAAAAAAGTCAATGATCGGATCGTTCACTTTCAATCGGTGGGCCGATGGCATTCACCATCGACCCACTCAATTGATTGTGAGATTATTTACTTACTCGTTTTGTCTTTTCCACCTTGGGTAGGAGGTGTTTGCGGGGGTTTTGCGATGGAGTCCCGCATATCTGTATCGGCTTGAATATTTTGGATTCTGTGGTAATCCATAATACCCAGGTTTCCAGCACGGAATGCTTCGGCAATTGCTTTGGGGATTTCAGCTTCAGCTTCAATCACTTTGGCTCTTGCTTCCTGCGCTCTGGCTTTCATCTCCTGCTCAACGGCAACAGCCATGGCACGGCGCTCTTCAGCTTTGGCCTGTGCGATGTTCTTGTCGGCATTGGCCTGATCCATTTGCAGTACAGCACCAATGTTCTTTCCAACATCGATGTCAGCAATATCAATGGAGAGGATTTCAAAAGCAGTACCAGAATCAAGTCCTTTTTCGAGTACAACTTTTGAGATGGAATCAGGGTTTTCGAGCACCGATTTATGGGTATCAGCAGAACCGATTGACGAGACGACGCCTTCACCGATCCTGGCCAGGATGGTCTCTTCACCCGCTCCACCAACCAACTGGCGGATATTGGCCCTGACTGTTACCCGCGCCTTGCAAATCAGCTGAATACCATCTTTCGCAACTGCAGCAACAGGTGGTGTGTTGATTACCTTCGGGTTTACCGACATCTGGACTGCTTCAAACACGTCTCTTCCCGCCAGGTCAATGGCAGTGGTGGTGTTAAAGTCAAGCTGGATGTTCGCTTTGTCGGCAGAGATCAATGCACTGATCACACTTTTTACCCGGCCACCGGCCAGATAGTGAGCCTCTAACTGATCACGACTGATAGAGAGACCGGCCTTGGTGGCCATAATCATTGAGTTAACAATCAGCGAAGGGGGTACCTTACGCCAACGCATAAATACCAGCTGGAACAGATTGATAGGTACACCTGACAAAAGTGCAGTAAACCACAGCCCAACGGGGATAAAGTAAAGAATCAGCCACAAACCAATCAGTGAACCTACACCAATCAGTACATAAATCATTGTTTCGTCCATAATTTTTAGTATCGTTAATGGGTTAATTATTCTGTTATCTGTTTTACATACACTTGGTTACCATCTATCCGGGTAACAATTACCTCTCTACCCTGGTCGATAAAAGCACCGCCCGATTTCACTTCGTAATACTTTCCGTTGATCAACGCCTTCCCCATGGGGGCGATTCTTCCTACGGTGGTCCCTTTGTCACCGGTTGACAAACCAACCGGGTCGTTTACGTTGGCTTTGGCTTTAATATCTGTTTCCAAACTGATGCGCCGCCAGGTCTTGGAACGCAACGACAACCAAATAACCATGGCTGACGCAAAAAATGTAGCGACTGTGGTGACGAGCCCTGCTGCCGTTCCATGAACAGCAAAAGAGGTCCATAAGCTGTACACAATCAACCCAAAACCAAAAAAGCCGACAACACCCACACCGGGTATCACCAGCACCTCCAGAACCAGCAAAAACAATCCCGCAGCGATTAAACCGATGATGATCGCCCAATCCATATTTGTGTGTTTATTGTTTTTTTAACAAATACTCAACTATCCATCTCCTTAAAGAACGCATCTGCTGTGTATTGAACGCAAGACATCAGCACACCCAACAAAGGGCACACCCAGCACATCAGGTGATCTCCACACTCAGTCCCAAGTCTGTCATAACCTGCTTTTTATCTTTCAAATCATCCCATGTTCCCTGCTTTACGCTACACTTCCCGTTGTGGTGTGTAATGAGCGCACATTGCTCAGCCTGCAGCCTGTCGTGCTCACATACATCAATCAGTGTCTGGATGACAAATTCGAATGTATTCACATCGTCATTGTACAACACCAGTTCATGTTGATGAAAGAGCTCGTTGACAGAGCCTGTTTGCTGCTGCGGAAATTCTTTGGGCATCATGGTACAAAACTACAAAAAATATTGGTTTGTTATTTTTTTCTGAACACCATTTTTGATTCTTCCCCTTTGATGAGTCGTAAAATATTCTTTTGATGGGTTAAAGGGATGAACACTGCGATGATGATGGTAAACAGGATGAGCGACTGAGTATCGATTCCTGCCACAAAAACAGACACGAAAGGGAAGGCGATGGCGGCGGTGATGGAGCTCAGCGAGACAAATCTTGTAAGGAGAAGGACCAATGCAAACACACCGGCCACGATCAGGAACGACAGAGGGTATAAAGCGATCACCACACCGAAGAGGGTGGCGACTCCTTTTCCACCTCTGAATCCGGCATAGAGGGGGAACAGGTGTCCCAGCACAGCTGAAACGCCCATTGAGAGTTGGAAGTTAATGTATGCATCAGACCCTTGCACGAAGAGGCCGGTTAGCGAGGCGACCCATACGGCACAATACCCTTTGAGGCCATCTATCACCAATACGGGAATGCCTGTTTTAAAGCCCAGAACACGGATGGTATTGGTTGCACCGGCATTGCCGGAACCATGATCACGGACATCAATTCCGTGAAACCACTTACCGATCCAAACGGCAGTGGGAACAGAGCCAATCATATAGGCTCCCCATAAGCATGCTATCACTGTCCAAAACAACATCTGTTGGCAAAGGTAAGGAACAATTGGTTAATCTTACCTGCACACCGTCTGTTAATCCTGCTCCAGTTGCAGAAACATCCTTTCAAAGCTACGCTTTTTCCGGGGCGTTGAAAGTGTAAACACGTATGTATCGCGGGTTTCAGGATCCTGGAGGCGCCGTCTGTTTGCCCTGGTTTCCCTGATCGCTCTGTTGAACTGATCGTTTGATGAGAGCGCCATCATCCTACCCCTGCTATAGTCGAAAAGGTACCAGTTATCGTCACCAAGCTCAAAGAGGATGGTAAACACATCTCCTGAACGCTCTCTTTTGATTTCCACCTTGGCATCCACATACCTGTTGACCTGTCGGTCTCCTACGTTGCCGATACCCACCTGTCCGTCATAAATAAACGAGCGTGTCCGGCGGTTGTAAGTGAGTTGTATATCAGTGAAGATGATTGTTTTCTGGAGCTCCTCCGGCAACCGTCGGGGTGCACCATATAATATGATGTCGTTTTCAACAGATTCAGCTCTGCTTGTTCCGAGCCAATGGTTCAAGGCGAAAAAATAGGCTTCGGTGTTCAGGCTGACGGCCATGCCCCCATAGTTTTCGAGATCTCTGGAGAAGGCTCTGAGCGCCTGGTCGGCAAAGAAGAAGTCGAGAGAGAGAACCAGTTCAAGCTCCAGAGAGTCGGCCGGTATATTGTAACGCACCTTACCCAGTGTTTCCATTTCAACCAGGCCAAGGTCTTCTCCGATCGCCAACCTTCCTTCACCCTCCACCACACACTCCTGGGTGTTCAGGCACACGAAGTTGCCTGGTTTGGAATGATCTTCAAGCCGGGCTCTGTTAGAGACACGGTACTCTGAACTCTCTTCATCAAACACCAGAAATCCATCCGCATAAATGATGGGCCTGTCGGCCGCGCGGTGTTTCCGGTTGAAGAAAGCAGCATACACATCAACAGTATCCCGTGAGACCAGCAACCCAACACCCAGCTCACGCTGCATCATATTCACTGCCCTTCCCGGGACAGGTATCATCACCTGTTCAGGATCTATTTCTGCTGTAAACCGTATCCATTCACGCTGCATGGTGTCACAAACATGACTGATCTGCGCCCCCCCTGTATAGGTTAAAAACTGGTTGGCGGATCTGAGCACCACCTCACCATGGAATCCGAAGTAGGGGCTCAGCATAAACTGATCCTCTTCAACCACTCTTCCCTCTCCGGTGGTGTGCCCGTGCCGATCAGCCCATATCCTGTGGAACGGAATCTTCTGCAAAGTTTCGGTCATGTCTACATAATCATACATCCCCGATCCTTCAAAACGGTTTCTCCCGGCAATGCTCACGGTGGCATCATGGAAGGCATGATGCTTTGTAAACACATTGGTTAAGATCCGTGCCTTTTTCAGGGTATCCATCTCTGCCTTCCTGAAAATTGTCACCCGTTCCTGGTCTGGATAGATCGCTGCATCAGCTACCCTGATGTACTTTACACCGGATGCTTCAATAACATAATGCTTCCTGTTATAAAGTGCCTCCATGGCGAAGAAGCGAAGGCTATCCTGAAAAGGGCTTGTAGAAACAAACTCTGCCCCCACCATCTCCTTGTCGAGGAGCTCTTCCATGGAGAGCCCATCGAATCGTTCCGGGTCTTTGGCGGTGGTGTTTCTGAAGCGAATGGTTTCGCGATGCATATGCCATTCAAACTCATCAATGGTAGCGATATACTGGTTGATGAGGAAGTCAACCTTTGAGCCGCCTGAGTTGGCAGTGAAAGACCCGATGTCTTTGTTAAAGTCGATATGGGCGGTGTAGTCGTATGTAAGCAGTTCATAACCATCGCGTGGCAGGATTCCCACCTCCACATCGGCGTAAGTGGCCTTCAGCCTGAAGTCGGTTTTATCGGAATCGATGGTACGCATACCAAAGTGAAACTCTTTAGAGTCAATCTCTGCATCCCTGATGGCGATGGCACCATTGGCACCTGACCCGTTGGAGGTGAGCCAGAAATCGCCATGGAGTGCAGCTCTGTTGTTGAACATATCCATGGGGTTCTCTTTGAGCCGTCTGTAGCGATCTTTGTGGTTGATCTCCATCCGGTCGTCGTATGGCATCCATCTCATCCTCACATCGCTGGCAGCGAGTTCTGGGAACTCCACCTCTCCACTCACCTCACGCACCTGGTATTGTGTAAGCTCTGCGGTGGTACTGTCAGGCGTAAAGAGGTACGCCTCAGAGCTGCCTGTTGAAGAGAGGTAATCGAGTGAGCCGATGCCAAAGAGTCCCTGGTTGCTCAAATCGATGGTTT
>SKPS01000343.1 GCA_007119395.1 Lentimicrobiaceae bacterium | reverse complement strand
TTTTTTAAAAAGCTGGTCGCTCATGCAAGAGAATACGGATATGTATACCCTTCGAGCGATATATACGACGGGATGAGTGCTGTATACGATTACGGCCCGTACGGCGTAGAGTTGAAGAACAACATCAGGCAGTACTGGTGGCAATCTATGGTGCAATTTCACGAGAACATTGTGGGTCTCGACAGTGCCATTTTTATGCATCCCACGATCTGGAAGGCCTCCGGGCATGTGGATGCATTTAATGATCCTCTGATCGACAACAAAGAGAGCAAGAAGCGTTACAGGGCTGATGTGCTTATCGAAGATTACGTTTCGAAGGTGGAGGCGAAAGTGGAGAAGGAGGCGCAAAAAGCGGCCAAGCGTTTTGGTGATGCGTTTGATCGCGCGCAGTTTGAGGAGACACATCCACGTGTGAGTGAATACCGCAGGCAAATCAGCGAGATCACCAACAGGATGAACACCTCGCTGGAGAACAACGACCTGGCCGATGTGAAACGTTTGATAGAGGAGTTGGAGATAGCGTGCCCCGTTTCAGGTAGCAGAAACTGGACCGATGTGCGGCAGTTTAACCTGATGTTTTCAACCAAAATGGGCTCATTAAGTCAGGATGATGATTCGGCAGTAGTGTATCTCAGGCCTGAAACGGCTCAGGGCATTTTTGTGAACTTTCTGAATGTGCTGAAAAGCAGCAGGATGAAAGTTCCATTTGGCATAGCACAGGTGGGAAAAGCGTTTCGCAATGAGATTGTTGCAAGGCAATTTATCTTCAGGATGCGAGAATTTGAGCAGATGGAGATGCAATATTTTGTGAAGCCGGGTTCAGAGATGGAGTGGTATGATTACTGGAAGCAGAAGCGGATGGAGTGGCATTTGTCGTTGGGTATTGATGCCGGAAAATTTCGGTACCACGACCACGAAAAGCTATCACATTATGCGAATGCCGCCACCGACATTGAGTTTCTGTTTCCTTTTGGTTTCAAAGAGCTGGAGGGGATCCACTCACGCACTGACTTCGACTTATCAGCACATCAACAGTTTTCAGGAAAGAAAATGCAGTACTTTGACCCTGAGCTCAACAGCAGTTATGTGCCTTATGTCGTTGAGACCTCCATTGGTCTTGACAGGATGTTTTTGGCCATTTTGTCAGATGCCTATCAGGAGGAGAAGCTGGAGGACGGCAGTGTGCGCACGGTATTAAGAATACCGCCGAAGTTGGCGCCGGTGAAGGCGGCTGTACTGCCTTTGGTCAAAAAAGATGGGTTACCCGAAAAAGCCAGGGAGGTGATGGATGTGCTCAAGACCCAGTTCCATTGCCAGTATGACGAGAAGGATGCCATAGGCAGACGGTATCGTCGCCAGGATGCGATTGGGACTCCATTTGCGATCACCATTGACCATCAAACGTTGTCTGAAAATTCAGTTACCCTGCGTGAGCGCGACTCGATGAAACAGCAACGCGTTGATATTGAGAGTCTGACAACTGTCATTCACCAAAACTTTTAACTTTCTTTGTAGCTGTTTTTTTGTTATATTTGCCATCTTTTTTTCACACCCCAGTGATAATGTCATTTGCGTTTGGGTGGAAGTAGCTGGAGAAAAGATGAATTGTTAAATTTTTTGAAAAAATAGCACTTTTTTGTTGAAGAGGGCAATTTTCTTCTTAACTTTACGTGATGAGATAAAGTTGGAAAAGATGGATTGAATGGAAGCGACGAAAGAATATACATTGCATGAGTTGCTGAAGAAAATCTTTGGGTTCAGCCAGTTCAAGGGCAACCAGGAGGTAGTGATCAGGAACCTGCTTGAAGGGCGTGACACTTTTGTGATCATGCCGACGGGCGGTGGCAAATCGATGTGTTACCAATTGCCGGCGTTCATGTATCCCGGTACTGCGATTATCATTTCGCCATTGATTGCTTTGATGAAGAATCAGGTGGATGCAATCCGCAATTTTGGGGCTGAGCAAGGGATTGCGCATGTATTGAACTCCTCGTTAACGAAGGCAGAGATTGCCCGGGTAAAGAGTGATCTTACATCGGGGCACACCAAATTGCTGTATGTAGCACCTGAATCTTTAACCAAGGAGGAGAACGTAGAGTTTTTGAAGACTCTCCAGATCTCCTTTTATGCCATTGATGAGGCGCATTGTATCTCGGAGTGGGGTCATGATTTCAGGCCGGAGTACCGCAGGATTCGTTCTATCATTGAGGCGGTTGGCAAGCGCCCGTTGATTGCTTTAACGGCCACGGCTACACCCAAAGTGCAGCAAGACATTCAGAAAAATCTGAATATGTTGGATGCCACTGTTTTTAAAACATCTTTCAACAGGCCCAATCTCTATTATGAGATCAGGCCAAAGACCAAAGATGTAGCGAAAGACATCATCAAGTACATCAGAACGCAACCCGGGAAGTCAGGTATTATCTACTGTCTGAGTCGTAAGAAGGTGGAAGAGTTAGCTCAGACCCTGCAGGTGAACGGCATCAAGGCGTTACCATACCATGCGGGTCTTGATTCAGCGCTCAGGGTGAAGAACCAGGATATGTTCCTGATGGAGGAGGTGGATGTGATTGTGGCAACCATTGCTTTTGGTATGGGTATCGACAAGCCGGATGTTCGTTACGTGATTCATCACGATATGCCGAAGAGTTTAGAGGCCTACTACCAGGAGACCGGGCGTGCCGGTCGTGACGGTGCTGAGGGGAACTGCATTGCCTTTTACACCTACGATGACATGCTGAAGATGGAGAAGATTATGCAGGCAAAGAGTGTAGCTGAATTGGAGATCGCCAATCAGTTGCTGCTCGAGACCGTCTCATACGCAGAATCAGCCCATTGCCGAAGAATTCAATTGCTTAACTATTTTGGTGAACCATACCACGAGGATAATTGTCATGCATGCGACAACTGCTTGCATCCTAAGCCCCGTCAAGAGGCAATGGAACACATCTTGCTGGTATTGGATGCCGTGAAAGAGACAAAACAGTTGCTCAAGTCAAAGCAGATCTCCTTGCTGCTTACAGGCAATCCCGATTCGGTCATCAAAGCACACCGTTACGACAAGCTTGACTTGTTGGGTGCCGGCGACTTTGAGGATACTTATTTCTGGAATGCTGTGATCAGGCAGGCGTTGGTGGAGAACTTGCTGTTAAAAGACATCGAAAACTACGGCATCCTGAAGCTAACAGAAAAAGGGAAAGACTTTATGGTCAATCCTTATTCTGTTTTGCTTGCCAAAGACCACGACTACGGCAACACCGACGGTGATGATGATGAGTATTTCGCAGGATCGGGTGACCATAGGGGCAGCTCATCGGCTGATAGCACTCTGTTTGTGATGCTCAAAGATTTGCGGAAAAACATCTCTAAGAAAGAGGATTTACCACCTTTTGTGATTTTTCAGGACACTTCGCTGGAGGACATGTCCATACAATATCCGATCACCCATGAAGAGCTCAAGCATATATCAGGAGTAGGTGAAGGGAAGGCATTAAAGTATGGCAAGCCTTTCATCGAGCTGATCAAGAATTATGTTGAAGAGAACGAGATCATCCGGCCGATGGACATGGTGGTGAAATCGGTGGTGAACAAGTCGGGGTTGAAGGTGGATATCATCAGAAGCATCGACAAGAAGCACTCATTGGAAGACATTGCCATGTCAAAGAACCTCGATTTTGATGAGTTGCTGACAGCCCTTGAGCACATTGTGGCGAGTGGTACCCGTATAGACATCTCTTACTACATTGATGAGGTGGTGGATTCGTTTCATCAGGAGGAGATTTTCGAGTATTTCCGTGAGGAGGCAGAGACCGATTCCTGGCAGGAGGCATTGAATGAGCTGGGGGAGGATGAGTACAATGAGGAGGAGGTACGGTTGGTAAGGATCAGGTTTTTATCAGAATTAGGCAACTGATTCCGGATCACAAGGGTTTTTTCCTGATATTTGCACTATATTTTATGGATGGCTGTTGCTCTGATAACGACATCCTGTTAATCAACATAATGTGAACAAATCAAACCAAGCATGACACACGAAGAGAGAGAGGGATTGTCTGGTAAATCTGAAGAGAATATTTCAGGAGAAGACACCCGTACGGCTGCGAGTGAAACAGTTGAAGACCCATTGCAGGGTGATGCAGGTGGCATCATGGATGATCCTCCTGTTAAGGGCACCCATCACCTTGAAGATCACCATGAACCATCGGGGCGAATGGCGCGAATTGCATTGGTCTTGGGGATTTTATCATTACTGGGGGTGATTTTCCTCTTGTTCACACGCAACCACCAAACCACTTCAACGCCTGTTCAGCCTATCGCCTTGAGTACCGCAGATGGTTCAGCAGTAGAAGGCACCAGGGTGGCTTTCGTAAGGGTTGATTCAGTACAGGACAATTATCTGATGACCATCCATTTCTTAGACAGCATTGAGCGTCGGTTTAAATCGATGGAGCGGGATCTGATGAACAAGCAATCTGACCTTGAGCAGCGTATTTCTGCTTATTACCGTGACATACAGAGTGGGGTACTGCAGGAGCCGATGGCATTGCGCATCAAAGAGCAGATTGAAAAAGATGCTGAGCAGCTGGCCCGTTTGGAGGACAATTACACCAGCCGCATGGCGGATCTGCAGCTGCAGTTGAACATCATCTATTTCGACAGCTTGTGGAGTTTTCTGGCTCGCAACAAGGAGACTTTCGGGGTTGACATGGTGGTTGGTTACCAGCAGGGTATGACCAACATCTTTTACGCTGATCCGGCGATAGACCTCACTGCACCGGTTATCGAGATGCTCAACACAGAATATGTAGCGAGGTATCCGAAGCGGAAGAGCTTACTTAAAAGGCAATAGCGATGATTTCCATTTATATCACTCCATACATGGGGTTATCCGGCCGCATGGCGATGTACTGGGTTTTTGCCGGGTGGTTAGGGTTGGCTGGTTGTGGCAGTTCATACACAACAGAGGTGATTGACACCTTTCCTGATGGCACCACCCGCACCATTCATTATTACAAGGAGACTGATTCAGGTCGTGAGTTATACAAGATGGAGGAGTATTATGACAACGGCATCAAGCGTGTAGAGGGTTATTACCGTGACGGGGAGCGTCACGGGCGCTGGAACAGTTGGCACGACAACGGGAAGGTGTGGTCAACCGGGCATTACCGGGAAGGTCAGTTACACGGCAAGCATAGGGTATACTATCCAAATGGGCAGAAATTTTACGAAGGCCGCTATGAGCACGGACTTCGAACAGGTTTATGGCGCTTTTGGAATGAGCAGGGCGGGCTCGAAAATGAAACCCGCTATTAACTCAAGTTCCTACAAATTAAATGCTGCCTTGATTTCATCCACTTTGTTGGTCTTTTCCCAGGCAAAGAACTCAACTTGTTTAAACCAGCGGTTTTCACCCAACTCCGGTTTGGTGTAAGTGTGTTCATCTTGGTATTTCACCTCCACTTCCTTAACATAAGGGTCCCTTCCAAAATGTCCATAAGCAGCCGTTTCAAGGAATATTGGGTTTTTCAGCCCAAGGTCACGAATAATGGCGAAAGGTCTGAGGTCGAACAGCTTGTCCACGATCCGGGCAATTTCGCCATCGGTCATGGTGGATCCATCACCGTTTTTCACTTTGGCGGTTTTGTTGGTGTTCACGTAGAGCCCTACCGGTTCGGCGATGCCAATTGCATAGGCTACCTGTACCAGCACTTCGTCGGCAACACCGGCAGCTACGAGGTTTTTAGCAATATGTCGAACAGCATAGGCAGCCGAACGATCCACTTTTGAGGCATCTTTTCCTGAGAAAGCACCACCACCATGGGCTCCCCTGCCACCGTAAGTGTCAACAATGATCTTCCGACCGGTGAGACCGGTATCACCATGGGGGCCACCAATGACAAACTTCCCAGTGGGATTCACAAACAGCTTATAATCTGTGTCAAACAGTTGACCGATAAAATCGGGCAATAGCGATTTCACGCGAGGGATCAGGATATTCCGGATATCCTCTTTGATGGTCTCCTGCATCACATGGTCTTCGGCAAAAGGGTCGTGTTGGGTTGAAACCACAATGGTTTCAATACGAACCGGCTTGCCATCGTGATCAAATTCAATGGTCACCTGTGACTTTGAATCCGGGCGGAGGTAGGTCATCTCAACGCCCTCTTTTCTGATGGCTGCCAGTTCCTGCACCAACATGTGGGCAATTTCAACCGGCATGGGCATGAAATTGTGCATCTCTTTGGAAGCGTAACCAAACATCATTCCCTGGTCACCGGCACCCTGATCCTCTTCAGTTTGCCGCACAACACCCCTGTTGATATCCTGCGACTGCTCATGAATACATGAAATCACACCACACGAAGCAGCATCAAAACGGTACTCAGCCTTGGTATACCCAATCCGTCTGATGGTTCTGCGAACCACCTCATCAACACTTACATAACCGTTGGTACGCACCTCTCCGCCACAAACAGTAAGACCGGTGGTCACCATGGTCTCACAAGCTACCTTTGAATCAGGATCCTGCCTGAGAAATTCATCCAGCAACGCATCAGAAATCTGATCGGCAACCTTGTCGGGATGACCCTCGGAAACCGATTCGGAAGTAAATAAGTATGACATAACACACTGTTATTTTTGTTAAACAATAAGTTAAGTGGAGAAAGAAGCGAAATTGAAACGGAGGGAAAAGTATTGCTTTAGCATTTTTTCCAGTGGTTGCAATCAATTCAAATCTTTCCACCGGTGCAAAAGTAACAATTTTATTTTAGAATGATTCTAAAAAAGAGATTTATTTTTTCCGGGTGAGTGATTGGAACACCTCTTCGAGGCGTTGTTCAACCCTTCCAATGGTAATTACTTTGAGGTTGTGTTGTGTTGCGAAGCGGAAAATTTCGGATCTCACATCGATTTCGGGGTTGGTTTCGAGGCGGAACAAATTATCTTTGAGCGCAATGGCATGATTCACCCCTTTTATTTTCATCAATTGACCGATGGCGGCAGGGCCATTGAATTCCACCTTGATCATTTCTGTTCCAGTGGTGATATTTGAGAGTTCTTCGATGGGTTTATCGGCCACGATCAATCCTTTATCGATAATGACAACATGGTTACACAGCGCTTCAACTTCCTGCATGATATGCGTTGAGAAGAGCACTGTTTTCTCTTTGCCGATGGTTCGGATCAGTTGTCGGATTTCGACGAGCTGGTTCGGGTCGAGCCCTGAGGTGGGTTCATCCAGGATCAGCACATCCGGATCGTGGATCATGGCCTGGGCGAGGCCAACACGTTGTCTGTAGCCTTTCGACAGGGTTCCGATTTTTTTGTGTTGTTCCAGTCCGAGACCAGTAAGCTCGATCATTTCGGCAACCCGTTTTTTTCTGTTTCCGGGTATTTTGTGTACTCCTGCGATAAAACGGAGGAATTCATGCACGTACATTTCGTAGTAGAGGGGGTTGTGTTCCGGCAGGTACCCAATATTACGACGCACTTCAAACGGCTCATCGTGAATGTCATATCCGTTCACTTTTGCTTCGCCCTCATCGGGTGGGATGAAACAGGTAAGGATTTTCATCAGGGTT
Organism: Lentimicrobiaceae bacterium; assembly: GCA_007119395.1. GTDB lineage: Bacteria > Bacteroidota > Bacteroidia > Bacteroidales > SKPS01 > SKPS01. Next base: position 2,028 of record SKPS01000343.1, on the reverse strand, counting down.
GACTTCCCTGCGCCATTGGGCCCGAGTAAGCCACCAATTTCACCTTTGTCAAGCTTCATTGACACCTTGTCGAGGGCTTTCTGTTGCCCGTAGAACTTACTAATCCCTTTAACCTCTATTGACATACGCCATGCTGTTATTTTGTGGCGAAGGTACGAAAATTGGCGAAATGGTATTCTCCTTCCCTTTTAACTGATTCTTTCGCTATTTCGATGGGGCCCTTTAGGTTCATCTTGGAAAAAGGGTGTACCTTGCGGACTTAAAAAAGAGCAAACCGGCATGATACTTATTACCGGCGCAACCGGCCTGATCGGTTCACACTTGTTATATTGTTTACTCTCTGATGGAGGGGATGAACCGATACGTATTGTGGTGAGGAATCGTTCACGCATTGAAGGGATCTTACGGGTATTCAGGTGTTATGATCCTTCGTGGTCAGCACTGCCTGACCGTGTAGAGGTGGTAGAGGGGGATTTGTTTGATGGTGATGATGTATCTGTTTTTTTGGAGGGGGTGAATCGGGTATACCATTGTGCTGCCGTGGTTTCTTTCTCGCCACGGGATCGTTATCGTCTGATAGAGGGCAATACGGAGCTGACGGCCAATCTTGTAAATGGGATGTTGGCGATGGGAGTAAGGCGGTTGGTACATGTGAGTTCAACCTCTGCAACGGGCAGGCCTTTACCCGGGATGGCTGTGACGGAGGATTTGGAGTGGGAGTACAGTCGGATGCAGAGTGGTTATGCTGTGAGCAAGTTTGAGTCAGAGCGTGAGGTATGGCGCGGGTGGGCCGAGGGGCTGGAGGTGGCCATAGTGAACCCTGCGATGGTATTGGGGCCGGGCAATTGGGGCGAGAGTTCCACGGGGCTTATTTCGCGTTGTGATCAGGGGCTGTTGTTCTACACAGAGGGGGTGAATGCGTATGTTGACGTACGTGATGTTGTGGAGGCGATGGTGTTGTTAATGGAGAGTGATATTAACGGGGAGCGTTTTATTCTCGCATCTGCCAACATCAGTTTCAAAGAGTTTTTTTTCAAGGTGTGTCACGCCTTGGGGAGGCCTGTGCCCCGATTCAGGGCGAGGCGTTGGATGGCTGAGCTGGTGTGGCGGTTGGAGCATCTCCGCAGCCTGATCACCCGAAGGCCACCGGTGATTACCAAAGAGACAGCGCGAACGGCACTGGCAACCACCCGGTACTCGTCAAAGAAAGCAGAAGAGATGCTGGAAATCTGGTTCCGACCAATTGATGAATCGATTGAGTGGACCTGTGAACATTACCTGAAAGAGAAACAGGGACGTTATTCCGATTCATAGTCCTTCAGCTTGTCGATGTCACGACGTTCACGTTTGGTGGGCCGGCCGGTACCCCTCTCCCGTCGCTCGAAACCACGCGACTGCAGTGCAATCCGCTTGGCATACTCCTCCTCCGGCGTTAAATCGTTAAGATAGTTTTCAACAAGTTTGGCACCTACACGACTCTTCAGCAGTTCAATCACCCTGAACGATCTTTCAATGCCCTGATCATGCAGCGTAAAATGGTCACCCGGCTTCACCACCCTGGAGGGCTTTACCGGCTCATCACCCATCCGCACCTTCCCCTTACGACACCATTCAGTGGCAAGAGAACGTGTCTTGGCAAGACGAACACACCATATGTACTTGTCGATTCTCAACCCTTCCTCCATCACTACTTTTCTCTGAAATAGATTTCCATCGGCACACCGGTAAAGTCGTAAAGCTCCCTGATCCTGTTTTCGATGAAACGTTTGTATGGATCCTTCACATACTTCGGGTGATTACAAAAGATGGCAAACGCAGGGTACGCCACAGGCAACTGGGTGATGTATTTTATTTTAACATGCTTCCCTTTGTATGCGGGTGGAGGTTGCTGTTCAATCAGCGGCAACAGGTCACGGTTTAGTTTTGAAGTGGCGATTTTAAGTTTTCGCTGGTTGTACACTTTCATTGACACTTCCAATGCTTTGTGAATTCGCTGTTTGTTGATCACCGAAGTGAACACCACAGGGA
>SKPS01000257.1 GCA_007119395.1 Lentimicrobiaceae bacterium | reverse complement strand
GGTTTCATCACATTGCTCAGGGAGATTCCGGCGGCTTTCATCGCCACGAGTTCATATTTCTCTCCGAGGCTACCGAAGGTCATCAGAGAGGCGAAGAGGATGGCGAGAGGCAGAGCCAGGGGCACGAAGGTAGCGGCTGCGTAGAAGAGCAGTTCGAGGATGATATACCATTCGAGCCCTTTTCCGACCAGGTCATCGATATATTTCCACAGGAATTGCAGCACGAGGATAAAGAGGGAGATGGCAAAGGTAAACGCAAAGGGGCCGAGGTAGGATCGGATCACGTAGAGATATCCTATTCTTGGCATACATGAAGCCAGCAGTTTGTTGCGTTTTGAAAGCGGTGTTTGCATAGTGGTGTCAGCCAACAGAGTCAGAAGGGTTACCGGGGTTTGACGAATGGTGTGTTAGGCGGTTTCCTATGAGGAAGCTGTTGGCCAGATCAAAGAAACGCGGGAAGAGTTTTTTATTGCATGCGAGCATCTCTTTTCCAAACAGGTAGTTTGATCCGCCTGAGAAGTCGGACACTTCACCGCCGGCTTGTTTCACGAGGAATGCGCCTGCTGCCACATCCCAGCAGTTGAGCCCGGCTTCATAGAACGCGTCGAATCGCCCACACGCCACCCATGCGAGGTCAATGGCAGCAGAACCAAAGCGACGTACACCGTGAGAGTGCGACATCAGCACCTTCAGAAACTCAGTATACCGTTCCACTTCCCGAAGGTTTTCATAAGGAAATCCGGTGGCAATCACAGCGTCGCCCAGACTGTTTATTTCACTGACCACAACCTCTTTGTCGTTCAGAAAAACCCCGGCGCCATCATAGCTGTAGAAGCACTCATCCAATCCCGGGTTGTACACTACACCCAGCACAACCTGGTTTTGCTTCATAAGGGCGATGCTCACTGAGAAAAAGGGGATTCCGTGTACGTAATTGGTGGTTCCATCAAGTGGATCAATGATCCAGGTCAGCTCTTTGGGGGTTGATTCAACGGTCTCCTCTTCTGTGATGAATCCGGCATCCGGGTGCAACTTCGTTAAACCAGACACAATCCTGCGTTCACACGACTGGTCTACATGTGTTACCAAGTCACGATTGCCTTTTAGTTTGATGTGCTCCCGGCCAAGGTGTTCTATCTCGTTAATGGCAAATTCACCGGCCATTTTGGCTATATTCACAACACCCCTGCATATCGACTCTAAAATCATGATGCTATCTATTGATGGTTTGCAGTTTCCGGCCCTTTAAGTTTTTTCAGGTGTTTTTTTCTGAGGAGATAGATCAGTATGATTCCGGCCAGGACCATTATCACGGAGATTACTTCGGCCTGTGTGAACTCGAAGTTACCGATGTTGTATTTGTTGTTTACTCTGATCTTTTCCACGAAGAATCGTGCGGTTCCATTCATTATCAGGAATATACCGAAGAGGGCACCCGGGATTAGCACTATTTTCCTGAGGAACCAGGTGGTAAAGAAGAAGATAATACTGAGGAGTGATTCATAGAAGGGTGTGGGCCAAACCGGTTCTGGCAGCACATGGCAATATCTTCCTGAGCAGCTTTCGATAGGCACGCCGCTGTTGATCACGTTGTGTGGATAGTTGAATGACCACATCCATTCGGGCAGCCAGGCGAGCCATTCGGGTTGAGGGTATGGGTTCACTACACCCCAGCAGCCGTCGCCCGAGACCATGCATCCCATTCTTCCGATTCCATATGCGAGCAGGATGGCAGGAGCTGCTACATCCATCATTTGTTCTACGGGGATCTTCTTTAGGCGGATATACCACAGCACGCCAAAGATTCCGAAGATGAGCCCCCCGTAAAAGGTGAGCCCTCCTGTAGAGAAGAGTGTTCCGATGGGGTCATCCAGAAACTCTCTGAAGTTTTCGAGTTGATGAAACACTTTGGCGCCAACGATTCCGGCCAGGGCAGCAATCAGCAGAATGGCGGCAGCCTGTTGTTCCGGTGGCACTTTTATTTGCTGGATGGATGGCTTGGCTTGTTTGGTCTTTTCGCGTCTTCGGTAGATATAGTAGAGAAAACCGGCACCGGTGACCAATCCGCCCATCAGGCTGCCTTGCAGCGAGAGCACATAGCCCTGCACATCCTGACTGAAGAGGTGGTAGTCTTTGATAATGCCAATCAGCTTGAATCCCACCAAAAACCCAAAGAAGAAATAGGTGATCATTTCTGACCTGGAGGCGGGTTCACCTACGGTCATGGATTCAGTTACGGAAGGGATCAGCCCTTCACGCCCTTTGCGTTTAAGCTCATACCTGATCACCAAGTATGCTGACAAAAAGGCTGTTGCAAGCAACAACCCGTAGGTTGGCAAAGGGAATACTATGTCAGTTCCGAAAAGAGAACTGAAAAAATGTCCGAGTGTTGGATACATAAAGACACATCTATTGAATGAACAAACCTACACATTTTTCATGAACCTGACAAGGTTCAGGGGTTTAATCGTACCATGGGAAACGATCCTTATCCGGGGGCAATAATCTGGAAGGTATCACCGGGTTGAGTTTTTCTCCGCGGATCACTTTTTCGAACAGTTTCACGTAGTTTTCTGTCATAACACGTGCATTGAAGCAATCTGTGGCGTATTGGTGGCACCAGGTTGGGTTGTAGTGATCGGCTTGTGTAATGGCTTCTGCCAGGGATGAAGCGCTGTTAGAGAGGAATCCTGCGTCGGCAGGCACCAGCTCCGGCAGAGAGCCATAAGGGGTGCCAAACACCGGAGCGCCGAAATAGAGGCTTTCGATGATGGCGAGGCCCATCGGTTCTTCCCACAATACGGGGAACAACAATCCTTTTGAGTAGCGCATGGCGCCAAATTTTTTCTCACCACCTACAAACCCTTTGAACCGCACATGCCGGTCAGGTGTAAACCGAAAGCCCATCCGGAAGTTCAGCCTGTTGCCACCCAGCACCACGAGTTGCTCCCTGGCCATCCGTGTTACCTGAATAGCGCCCCTGAGATTCTTTACACGCCATGCAGCATTCCCCAAAAAGTGAAAATGTGTTCGCCTGCCATTCAGGTCAACGGCACCGTAATCATCCCAATCCATACCATTATATACGAACATTTCAGACCCATACCTTCTGGCATGGTCCTTTGATACGAACACAGTATTGATATCGATCTCCTCGCCAAAGCCAGGGTTGCCATGAATGGTTACCATATAAGGCACCTTAACCGGTTCCCGGGGTGTGAAATGAAAATGCACCACATCTACCCCATCGGGTAACTGATCCTGCACAGGCACCACGGGGTTGTACACCTTCACATCGGCGAAAGGGGAGTGCGATCCGGCACCCGTTAAATAGGTTACACGGTGCCCCATTCCGGTCAACTCCTGCCCCTCATACCAGATATCACGACCCGTACCTCCATATTTATATACCGGTATCTTGCCCGGATAAACAATCACTATGTGCATCTGCTCAGTACCCATATTGCATGCTGTTGTTCAGTGTACAAATTCAATCCGTGGCAAAAGTATAAAACAGTCGTGTAGCGAAACAACCAAAAATGGTGTAGTTTTGCACATGCTTTCAAATTTCAGGATATTGCCAATGCCAATTCGCCTGCTTAACGACCACCGATGGGTGCATCTCCTGTTGCTCCTGTTGCTGTTTTTATTGTTGGTGTATCGTTACCACTCGTTTGTGACTGTCCATTTCGCACACCTTCACTTTATATCGGAGCCGGATGTTGGAAGGCTGCTTTATGTTGTTTTGCTCGGAGCGTTTGTGATGGCTTCCATCTTCTGGCAAAATCCCTCCCCTTACCTTCACAATACCTCTATGTTGTTTGTGGTGTTAATGCTCTTTCCCAATATGGTGCTGCATATCTTTATGCCCACCAACCCTGCGATCCCTGCTGCCCTTACGCTGTTTGTGGTGGTACTCAGAACCAGCTTCTCCATGATACCATCAGGGGAGCTGATCCCTCCGCTTAACCGCAAACACTCTGTTCTGTTGCTCCTTATACTAACAGCCTTGTTGATGCTTCCGGTCGTGTGGCATTTCCGTTTGCAACTTCCGGGGAGGGTGCTGCTGTCTGAACCTACCGACCTGTATGATGTACGCACCGGGATCAGGCACACCATTCCCACCCATGTAATGTACATTCTGGGACAATTGAGCAAGGCGGTACTTCCGGCCATGCTGCTACTGGGTTTGATTATCAAACGTTACTGGATCACAGCATTGGCAATACTCTTCATCGGATACCTGTTTTTTCTCACACCCCACAAATCGATGCTGATTGCATTGATTCCGCTGTTGTTCTTTGCATTCTGGAAAAACCACCACCGGCAAATGACCTGGTTCCTGGCTTTGCTGGTTGGCGCATTCATCATCGTTATTGCGTTAAGTTATTTCGGCATCATTATGCCGGAAAGTCTGTTGATACGGCGCAGCCTCTTTACACAGGCCCATTTAACCCATCTCTATTTTGAGTTTTTCGACGGAAACCCAGTGTATTTATCGCACTCGTTTTTAGGCATCTTTACTGAATATCCTTACGCTTCTCCCCCACCCTTTCTGTTGGGAGAGCACTACTTTGATACACCGGAAATGAGCTGTAACACCGGGTTGATCGGTGATGGTTTTATGAACTTCGGATATCCAGGAGTGGTGTTGTATATTTTGATTGCGACGGCTATTTTTCAATTTATTGATGGCTTGTCGCTCCATCCCGCCTTTTTCGGACTTACCTTTATGGTAGTTTTTCACATGCAGAATGCGTACCTGTTCACCACCATGGTGTCCCACGGGTTACTTATGTTGTTATTAATCATGGTGTTCGTATTACGGAAGCGGAAGGTTACTTAGACTCCAGGTATGTATATCCGTAGAGCCCCGATCTGTAATTGCTGAGAAACTCCTTCCCTTCGGCAGCGGAGATACGCCCGGTCTTCACCGAGGCAGTGACCCATCGCTCAACGTTTCTCACCATCTGTTTGGCATCATATTGAACATACTCCAGCACATCGGCCACAGTTTCGCCATCGTATACCTGGTCAATTTCATAGGTTTCACCGTTAACAGAAACGTGCACCACATTGGTGTCACCGAACAGGTTGTGCAGGTCACCCAGTATCTCTTGGTAGGCACCCACCAAAAACACGCCAATATAGAAGGGTTCATTGGGTTTCATTGGCTGAACGGGCAACTGGTAAGAGATGTTTCTGGCCGAGATGAAGTTATCAATCTTCCCATCGGAGTCACAGGTAATGTCGTGGAGTGTAGCTGAACGGACTGGTTTTTCGTTGAGGCGTTGCAGAGGCAGGATGGGGAATATTTGGTCAATGGCCCACGAGTCGGGCAGCGACTGAAAGAGGGAGAAGTTGCAGAAGAATTTATCGGACAACAGCTTGGGCAGTTGCCGCAGTTCATCGGGGATGTGTTTGCTGCTTTGGGTCAGGAGATGGATATCATGAGCGATGCTCCAGAACAGTCGCTCCACTTTGGCCCGGGTACTGAGGTCCAGCATCCCGAGGCTAAAGAGTTCGAGAGCTTCTTCGCGCATATGCTGAATATCATGCCAGGTTTCAAGCATTCGGGGTTGGTTGAGACTTTCCCACAGCTCATGCATGTCTTTGACCAGGTCATGATCCTCTTCCAGCACCTCATCATCGTCACGCCACCTTGGTGCGGTAACTGTTTCCAGCACTTCAAAGATCAGCACAGAGTGGTGTGCTGTCAGTGAGCGCCCCGATTCAGTAATGATATTGGGGTGTGGTATTTCGTTTTTGCCACTTACATCCACCATGGAATAAACGGCATCATTTACATACTCCTGAATACTGTAGTTGACGCTGCTCTCACTCATTGAGGATCGGGTGCCGTCATAATCCACACCCAATCCACCGCCAATATCCACATACTCAACCGGGAATCCCCTTTTGTGCATCTGCACATAGAACTGAGACGCCTCTTTCAGTGCGTTTTTAATGTACCGTATTTTGGTGATCTGGCTCCCTATATGGAAGTGGATTAGTTTCAGGCACTCTGCCATATCATTCTCTTCGAGAAAGTCAAATGCATCAATGAGTTCGCTTGACGAAAGGCCAAACTTGCTGGCTTCCCCGCCTGACTCGGACCATTTGCCGCTACCTGAACTGGCCAGCTTGATGCGAATGCCCAGGTTGGGTTTGACTTTAAGTCTGCGGCTGATGTCTGCGATCAGTTTCAGCTCATTGGGTTTCTCCACCACGAGGAAAATTCGTCGGCCCATTTTTTGTGCCAACAGCGCCATCTCAATGTAGTCATCATCTTTGTAGCCATTGCAGATGATCATTGAGTTGTTGTCGGTATGCACGGCAATAATGGCGTGCAGTTCAGGCTTGGATCCAGCTTCAAGGCCAATGTTGTATTGGCGACCATGCTTCACAATTTCTTCCACCACGGGGCGCATCTGGTTCACCTTAATGGGGTATACAATGTGGCTTTGCCCTTTGTACTCGTACTCTTCAGCCGCCTTTTGAAAGCATTCAACCATCTTGGCAATCCTGTTAACCAGTATATCAGGAAACCGGACCAGTACCGGCGTTGATACGTCACGCATCTGTAACTCCTGAACCAACTCGTGTAAGTCTACTTTTGCACCATCCTTACGGGGTGAAACCTCAACGTTGCCATTTTCATTGACAGAAAAATAGCTAACGCCCCATCCTTGAATGTTGTACAGCTCAGCAGAGTCTTCAACACGCCATTTTCTCATCTTGTTGTGATCGGTTAATAGGTTAATACCGTGTATGTTTGCTAATTCCCGGCAAAAGTAATACCGATTTTTCAGATGGCAATGGGGTTTGTTGAAACATTGGCTGAATAAGCGGATAATTCCATATCTTTGCACACGAAAATTCGATAATTCTTTTATAGCACTGATTATCAACACAAACAATATCAAAAACTATGGATCACAAGAAGTATGTTTATTATTTTGGTGGCGAGAAAGCCGAAGGGGAAGCTACCATGAAGAACCTTTTGGGCGGCAAAGGTGCCAATCTGGCTGAGATGGTCAATTTGGGATTACCTGTGCCTGCCGGTTTAACGGTTACCACAGAAGCGTGTACCGATTATTATGCGAACGGATGTGTTGCTCCTGCATCACTGCTCAAAGAGGTATGGGAAGGGATGAAGAAGGTTGAAGCTGACATGGGTATGCTGTATGGTGACCCTGTGAACCCTCTCCTGATGTCGGCCCGTTCGGGTGCAAGAGCCTCAATGCCCGGTATGATGGACACGGTATTAAACATCGGGCTTTGCTCTGCAACGATTCCGGGTTTGATCAAGAAGACCAATAACCCCAGATTTGTATATGATTCCTACCGCAGGCTTATTATGATGTATGCTGATGTGGTGATGGAGAAAGCCGAAGGCGTTGAGTTACCTGAAGGGAAAGGGATCCGCAAGCAGTTAGACGACATGCTTGACAAGTTCAAGAAGCAGAAGGGTGTTGCGTTAGACACAGACCTTACTGCCGATGACCTGAAAGAGCTGGCAGAGGCTTTTAAAACGCGTGTTCATGAGGTGCTTGGCAAGCCATTTCCTGATGATGCCAAACAGCAACTTGAAGGGAGTATTCTGGCCGTTTTCAAAAGCTGGAACGGAAAGAAAGCGGTTTCCTACCGTCGTATTGAAGGCATTCCCGACGAATGGGGTACTGCAGTAAACATTCAGGCGATGGTATTTGGCAACATGGGCGATTCATCAGCTACCGGTGTTGCTTTCACACGTAACCCTGCTACGGGCGACAATATTTTCTACGGTGAGTGGCTTGTGAATGCCCAGGGAGAGGATGTGGTAGCGGGTATCCGTACACCCAATCCTCTGAATGACGATACACGCAACGAGAAAAACAAGCATCTTCCCTCTATGCAGGAGTTGATGCCTCCGATATACGAAGAGCTGGATGCCATCAGGGTGAACCTGGAGAAGAGCTTTACGGATATGCTCGACATTGAGTTCACCATCCAGGAAGGGAAGTTGTACATGCTCCAGTGTCGTGCCGGAAAGCGGACAGGCACTGCAGCATTGAATATGGCGATGGACATGCTTTCAGAGGGTTTGATTGACGAGCCCACTGCTATTTTGCGTGTTGATCCTTCCCAGTTGGATGAGATGTTACACCCCATTTGCGATCCTGAAGCGGAAAAGGATGCTGTTCCGATCGTGAAAGGATTGCCGGCAGGTCCGGGAGCGGCTGTTGGCAAGGTGGTCTTTACGGCAGAAGATGCTGTGAAGTGGAATCGTAAAGGAGAGACAGTTCTCTTGTTGCGAGAAGAGACCAATCCTGAGGATGTAGAAGGGATGCGTGCTGCGGCAGGTATTCTCACTTCAAGGGGTGGTATGACTTCACATGCGGCGTTGGTTGCCCGTGGATGGGGCAAGTGTTGTGTGGTTGGAGCCGGCAAATTGCACGTTGATGAGCATGCCAAAGAGGCCCATATTGAGGGATCCGACATGGTGATCAAAGAGGGTGATTTGCTGACCTTGAATGGCACAAAAGGTCATGTATATAAAGGTGAGTTGAAGCTGATGGATGCTACTGAAAACCCACGCTTTAAAACCTTTATGACCATGGTTGACAAGTACCGCACCATGGGTGTGCGCACCAATGCAGATACACCGGCCGATTCAAAAGTTGCCCGTGAGTTTGGTGCCGAAGGGATTGGCCTATTCCGTACAGAGCATATGTTCTACGGAGAGGGTTCTGACCAGCCTCTGTTCCTCCTGAGAAAAATGATCCTCAGCAATACCGCTGAAGAGAGAAGGAGTGCCCTTGACGAGCTGTTCCCGTTTGTTAAAAAAGACATCAAAGACACACTGCTTGCCATGGATGGACTGCCGGTGACGTTCCGTTTGCTGGATCCACCACTGCATGAGTTTGTACCTCAAAGTGCCGAGAAGCAGGCTGAGCTGGCTGAAGCACTTGGTGTATCCGCTGAGGTGGTAGCCAAAAGGGGTGAAATCCTGCACGAATCAAACCCGATGATGGGTCATCGTGGCGTACGCCTGGGTGTTACCTATCCGGAAATTACCGAAATGCAGGTGAAAGCCATCTTCGAAGCCACCGTAGAGCTCCTGAAGGAGAAAAAGCAACCCATTCCGGAAATCATGGTGCCCGTAACATGCGACCTCTCTGAACTGGAGTTCACTCGTAAGATTGTCGACAAAGTGCACCAGCAAGTGTGTAAAGAGATGGGCGTAGCGTCAATAGACTTTAAATATGGCACCATGATCGAAATCCCCAGGGCTTGTCTTCTGGCCGATCAGATCGCACGTTCAACCGATTTCTTCTCGTTTGGAACCAACGACTTAACACAAATGACCTTTGGCTTTAGTCGTGATGACATTGGAGGTTTCATGAACGACTACCTCGACGGGAAAATGCTCATGGCCGATCCGTTCCAGACAATCGATCTGACAGGTGTTGGCCAACTGGTTGAAATGGCTGTTGAAAAAGGGCGTGCAACCCGTCCTGACCTCAAGGTGGGTATCTGTGGAGAGCAAGGTGGAGATCCCAAGTCTGTGGAATTCTGTTATGAAACTGGACTCACCTACGTTAGCTGCTCACCCTACCGTGTGCCGATTGCCCGTTTGGCAGCTGCACAAGCCGCTATCAAAGGGAACAGAAACAAATAAACCACAGAGAGAGGCAACCTGCTTCCTCTGATGGATGAAAGCGATGGAGGATATCTTATATATATGGTATCCTCCATTTTTTCATCAATAAT
>SKPS01000222.1 GCA_007119395.1 Lentimicrobiaceae bacterium | reverse complement strand
GGTTTCTGGAGTAGGCATTGGAGGAGAACAAAGATTTTACACACTAATTTTGAACACGTTATATACGTATTTAATCAGAGATAAATCAACCAAACTAAAACGAAAGCTATGAGTAGAGTCTTTATGTTTCTGGCAACCATGCTGATGATGTTTTTTTCTGCTTACAGTCAGCCACAAGAGGCTTTTGAAATTGAAGCGGGATATTTCTTTCGAGACGGTGTAAGTTCTCCTACTCCCTTTTTACGCAATTGTCGCACTGGCACAACGGATGCGGAAAGGTACCATTGTACGATTGATGAAATGCTGAAAATACTTGAGAGGGAGTTTAAGTGCCCTTGGCGTGATTTGGAAGGGGATCAGACCAGGGTCATTTTGCGTTTTATGGTGAACACCGAGGGGGAGGTTGAGCGTTTTTTAACACTCTTCAGTGATAATACGGCAAACCGAGCTATTGAGCCATTCAACAACGCTATGATCAGGGCAGTATATACCACTTCCGGCAGGTGGGTGCCTTTGCGTGAATCGGGTAGGGTGATGCCGGGCGAGTTTGTGCTACCGGTTGCCTGTAACTGCAGCGACCAGGAGAAACCTACGTTCAGTCGATTGGATACCGTGCCGGCATATTTCGCCAATGGCCATTATCAGCTCGATAACTTCATCCAGCAAAACCTTGTCTATCCTGACGGGTTCCTCAGTAGATCAGGTCGCCAGACCACAGTACTTCTCAATGCTAAAATTGATAAAACTGGCAAGCTGGATAGTGCTTCCATCAGAGTAGTCAACCTTAACACCATCGACTATCGTTTGGCAGAGAATGCGATAAAAATCCTCATTGAGCTCGGGAAAAGACCGTGGAGGCCTGCCACCGTGAACGGCAATCCGATCGATTACTCCACGGATTTCAAAGTAACGTATGTTGATGACCGAAATCCTCAGCGGAGTGCAGTGCCGACTTTTTGGGACATCATAGTGGGCAACAGCCATTTGTACAATGAAGGTGTTACACTGTTCAATGATCGGGACTATGCCGGTGCTTCTGAGTTATTCAAGCGATCGGTTTTTCTTGATCCCGATGACAGGGATTCATGGTTGATGCTTGGGAAGTCTTACATAGGCAGCAGGCAAAATGAATTGGCGAAACCTGCCTTACAGCGTGCAATTGACTTGGGGCATCCTGATGGGGAGAAGTGGATGAAGGAGGCACTCAAGCCCGCTGATGAGAAACCTGTTCTGCCTGCCCGTGAAGTGAGACAACGCCCCGAAAGAACCCAACGTGTTGAGCCCGATCGGCAACTCCCACCAGGTGCCATCCGCAGACCTGCAGGTCAAAGGCAACAGGAGGGCAGATAGCCACTCTATCATATGTCGACGACATGATTTTTTCGCTTCTCGGCACATGTAACACCTTTACTTGTAAATATGTTTCCACCACGCCGAGAGACGCTCTTTCATACCGCGCTCCTGAGGGTTGTTCTGTGGTCGGTAAAACACCTCACCCAGCATCGATTCAGGCAGATAATCCTGTATTACAAAATTCCCCGGGTAGTCATGGGCATATAAATAGTCTGCTCCATATCCCTGTTTTTTCATCAACGAAGTGGGCGCATTGCGCAAATGGAGCGGTACAGGCAGGTCGCCGTGCCGGGTAACAGCTCGCTGCGCTTCATTGATAGCCAGGTAAGCCGAATTGCTCTTCGGGGAACAAGCAAGGTAAATCGTTGTTTGAGACAGAATAATACGACTTTCAGGCCAACCAATTTTGTGGATAGAGTCAAAACAGGTATTGGCAAGCAACAACGCGTTAGGGTTGGCAAGTCCTATATCTTCCGCAGCCAAAATCATTAAACGGCGCGCAATAAACTTGGGGTCCTCACCACCAGCAACCATTCTGGCCAGGTAGTAAACGGCCGCATTGGGATCACTGCCACGAACACTTTTGATGAAGGCAGAAATTACATCATAATGAACCTCCCCCTGTTTGTCGTAAACCGCCAAATTCTCCTGAATCACCTTGAGCAGGTCTGCATTGGTGATGATCACTTTGTTGCCACCTGTGCCGGAATCAACCATCAGTTGTATGGCGTTGTAGAGCTTCCTGGCATCACCACCGGAAAACCTGTACAATGCATCTTTCTCTTTGATCTCTACTTTGAGTCCGTTGTCGGCATAATGCTTCACTGCGATGTCAGCTAATTGGTCTAACTCTTTTCCCGACAAAGGTTTCAGAACATATACCTGGCATCTCGACAACAGGGGCGATATTACTTCAAAGCTGGGGTTCTCTGTCGTGGCACCAATCAGGGTTACCACACCTTGCTCCACTGCTCCCAGCAATGAATCTTGTTGTGATTTACTGAACCGGTGTATCTCATCAATAAACAGCAGCGCATTGCCGTTTAGCGCCCTGGCTTGTTCAATCACTCCACGCACCTCTTTTACGCCGGAGGAGACAGCACTTAACATAAAGAAAGGTTTTTCCAGGTGTTTGGCCAACAGATGTG
>SKPS01000036.1 GCA_007119395.1 Lentimicrobiaceae bacterium | reverse complement strand
CACAATCCCCCTCTGTTGCAAGCTAACAAAATTCCAGATTCAAAAGAAAAAGCAAACATATAAGGCACTTAGTTCATTAAGAGACACTTAGAACTTAGTGAAACTCAGTGTTCTTAATGAACTAAGTGGTAAAACAATCTGCGTTAATCCGCGTAATCTGCGGTGAAAAAACCGCCATTAACCGCAGATTACTAAGATTTTCGCAGATTATCTTTTTTCGTCATGCCCGATTTCGAAAGAATCACCCGATGAACACCCTCTTGCATATTACACACATTGAAGTTCAGGATAAGCCCAAGGTTAAGCCCTGAAAGCTTCAGGTAAGTTAATGCTTGTGCTCTGTGAATAGGCGCAACGGCATCAACAGACTTTATTTCCAGCAATAAAATGTTATTTACCAACAGATCAATCCGGTAGCCTGCATCAAGTTTAATATCCTGATAAACAAGAGGAATCGCCTTTTGTCGTGCAACAAACAAACCAGCATTCCTTAACTCATATTCCAGACTCACTTCGTATGCTGATTCAAGTAATCCTGGCCCCAAGCAACTGTGAACTTTATAAGCACACCCGATCGTCGTGTAAGTCAATTGTTCTAAAGCTTCCATAAAAATAAGCATTGATGGTCAACTTGTCTCACTGACTATATTTGATTGAAAGCCAAAAAACGGACAAAAAACAGGAAAAAAAATCTGCGTTAATCAGCGGTGAAAACAATCCGCGTTAATCCGCGTAATCAGCGGTGAAAAAATCCGCTATTAACCGCAGATTACTGGGATTTTCGCAGATTATTCCGGATTGCTTCACTTGCTTTCCTTACGAACCGTGCCACCCTTGTCTCCGACGCCAGAACTCCGTTGTCCGATACAGGATCGGCATCTGTAATTTGTAATTTGCAATTCGTAATTGATTTCGCCCACGGAACGCTAAGAAGCATAATACTATCTCGTAAGTGCATGAAATTCCCGAGGTCATGAACTTGAAACTGATAACGATTACGAGCCAAATGATAATACATATTGATAAGTGCATAATCAATATCAGTAGGAACGGATGCTGTGACGTTCATTACGCTTGGTCGCGACGAAACAGATGTCGCACCAAACCAACGAAAATGCTCTTTAACCCAAGCATTAGCCGTACCTGAAGCGGTTATAGAATCACAGGACATAATGGTAGCGTCTCCGTAAAATGGTGAATTGGGAAATTGATTAAATCCATAATATTTTGCATAAGTTACATTAGGTCCATTAACAAAATTCGTGCCAACAAGTCGTGGAGTAGTAGTAAAAGGATCGTATGAAGTTGCATTAGGAGGGTGCCAAATGGCTTGGATGTTGAAAGGATTGTCAAGATGAACAATAGGAATGCCTGCGTTTTGGCTGAGTGTTTGTTGCATATTCTTTAAATGATTAACAAATAATGTGTCGTTATTATATGAAGCGATCTTGATATGCGCATAGGCAGTATCATTAACGCCGAGATGAACATTAAAACGAGAAAACATCTCTGCAATGGTGTAATCGGTTACATGAACCTTTATGTTGTTTAAGCGTGAGAACAGTGAGTCGCTTACTAAGACGAACTGTTTTTCGAAGAGGGTGTCGTTGTTGTTTGTTGTGCTGGAAGGTGTTGTGAAAATGAATGTGTTTGGCCAAGTACTCCATGAATGTCTTGGTGTTCCGTCCCAAGATTTATAACCTTCTTTATCTCCTATTGCCTGGAAGTAGCTTGTTCCCAGCGGCAGCCCGGTGAACAACACCTCTCCCTGAGAGTTTGTTCGCAGCGTATCTATGCTCCCTGTGGCCGTGTCTTTGAGTACCACCAGCACCTAGTCCAGTGGGTCTCTTTCCATGTTACGGATGGTGTACCTCAGGCTGGCTGTGGGCGGGGGTATGGATTGTAGTGTTCGGTGAATAAAGGGGTTACTTAGTCCTTGTTCAAGCGTTACAACACTTGTATCCGGGAAGAACCCCTCCTTGTGAACGATGATCTGATAATCTGCGCTAAAGGGTGAGAGCACTTTGGCGCTTGCCGGGTGGTGTTGTAATGGGGCGCTGTGAGATGGAAGAGCGGCACCAAACCCTTTTGCTTGTCCGCTTTCTACGAACACTTTCCCCCGCAAGATCTCCTCATCACCCAATTGCGCATGTAAAAAGTACACTCCCGTGCTCAGCTCATCCAAGCCAAGAGCAAAGCGATGGGTGGTGGTGTATATCCCTTTGTGCTTTTTACCATCAATGCTGTATAGCTCCACACTACCCTGAATGGCGTGCGGGTGCTCAACAATCAGTGCTGAGCCTTGAGCGTACACCAGGGTTTGCGGTGTTTGCCAGCCAGGAACATTCACGGTGGTATCAAAACCTACAAGCACTTTAGGAAAGCTTGCAAACCCATGGTTGTTTGTCAGGGCGGTGTATTGTTTCGCAATGAAACTCATCCCCATGCTCAGGCTGTTCAGCTCCACTGTGGCATCTATGATGTTGGCTGTCGCGGTATCCTGAACATAGACTCTTACACCGGTGGCGTACAGGGAATCTGTTTGTTGCTGAGCGGATGCCGGCACCATATGCCAACCGGCCAACAGAATCACCATCCAGAACAAGTACTTTGTTTTCATAGAGCCAGGTGGTTTGGTTTTGAGGGACAAATATACGAGAAGAATGAAGAATGAAGAATGAAAAATGAAAAATGAAAAATGAAAAAAATCCGCGTTAATCCGCGTAATCCGCGGTAAAAACGATCTGCGTTAATCAGCGTAATCCGCGGTGAACAAAATCTGCGTAAATCAGCGTAATCCGCGGTGAAAAAAATCCGCGTTAATCCGCGTAATCCGCGGTGAAAAATAATCTGCGTTAATCCGCGTAATCTGCGGTGAAAAATAATCTGCGTTAATCCGCGTAATCCGCGGTGAAAAAGACCCGTTTATGAAAGCCAACAGCCAACGGCCAACAGCCAATAGCCAAAAAACCCTACTTTTGTCCATCAAACCAACACTAATCAATATGAAAACCATTGATGCCCGTGGAAAGAGCTGTCCGGTTCCGTTGATTATGACGAAGAAGGGTGTTGCAGAGGCTGCGGCGGATGAGTCGCTGGTGGTATTGCTCGACAACGAGACCTCAGCCGGCAACGTCACCCGTTTCTTGCAGGATCATGGCATGGAGGTGCACACACAGCGCGAGGGGAGCACCATCACCCTGACGGTACCCCGTGGCGGCGCCATCCCCGAACAGACCGATCCGGCAGCCTGGTGCACCCCAGACCCGGCCGGAACCACCAACTACATGATCACCATCAAGCAGAACACCCTCGGAAGGGGCAACGACGACCTGGGGCAGCTCCTCATCAAAGGGTTCATCAACACCCTCCCCGACATCGACCACAAACCCCATACGATCGCGTTCCTCAACGCCGGCATCTTCCTCACCCTCCACGACTCGCCGGTGCTGGAAGCCCTGAAGAAGCTGGAAGTGTCGGGCATCAAAATCCTGGTCTGCGGCACCTGCCTCGACTTCTACCAATGCAAGGATAGTATGGCGGTGGGAGTGGTCTCCAATATGTACGACATCCTCGATGCGATGACCAAAGCGGGAAAGGTGATTGCACCATGACCCGTTGTATTCTGG
Source organism: Lentimicrobiaceae bacterium (assembly GCA_007119395.1). Lineage (GTDB taxonomy): Bacteria > Bacteroidota > Bacteroidia > Bacteroidales > SKPS01 > SKPS01. The sequence goes on along the minus strand of SKPS01000036.1, from coordinate 6,201 downwards.
TCTTCGCCTCTACCCACCAGGTGATGAAGGCGGAGAAGGTGCTGCAGGAAGCGGGGGTCAGACACGAGATCATCCCCACCCCGAAGGAGCTCTCCAACGACTGCGGCATGTCGATCCGCCTCTCCGGAGCGGCAAAAGAGAACACAGATACCACTGAAATCCTTACAGCGCACAACATTCCGTTCAAACTATTTGAAAGAGACACACCATGACACCAATTGACCTGTTAACGACCTGTGATGTAGGGGGCTGTTCTGCCAAGCTGCCGGCGGCAGGGCTGGCGCGTGCCCTGGAGGGGCTCACCGCCACGCCCCACCCCAACCTGCTGGTGGGCACCGAGACCCACGACGACGCCGGGGTGTTCCGCATCAGCGACGAGGTGGCGCTGATCCAGACCACCGACTTCTTCACCCCGGTATGTTCCGACCCCTACGAATTTGGTCAGATCGCTGCTGCCAACGCCCTGAGCGATGTGTATGCGATGGGTGGCGAGGTGCTCACTACGATGAACATCGTAGGTTTTCCGGCTACTGTGCCGCTGGAGGTGTTGCGCACCATGCTGCAAGGGGGCATCGACAAGGTGAAGGAGGCGGGCGGCGTGATGCTGGGTGGCCACACCATCGTGGATGACGTCCCCAAGTACGGCCTGGCGGTGACCGGCACGGTGCATCCGGAGCGGATCATCACCAACGCGGCAGCCATGCCGGGCGATGTGCTGCTCCTCACCAAGCCCCTGGGGGCGGGGGTGATCATGGCGGGGCACCGGATCGGAGAGGTGGAAGAGGCGCCCTGCCGGAAAGTCCTGGAGAGCATGAAGCAGCTCAACAGGGCTGCTGTTCCGGTGATGCAGCAACACCACGTACGTTGCGCCACCGACATCACCGGGTTCGGTCTGGCAGGGCACGCCGTGAAGATGGCTTCCGCCTCCGGAGTGACCCTGAAGATCAACATTGAAGCGCTGCCGGTATTCCCCGGCACCTACAAGCTGCTCGAAATGGGGTGCATCCCCGGCGCCTGCTTCAGAAACCGCGAATTTACCGACCCCGAAACAGCCTACCCGGAGACCATCTCCTACGAACAGAAGATGCTTTTGAACGATGCCCAAACCTCCGGCGGACTCTTGATTTGCTGCAAACCGGATGTGGCGGAGACCATGCGCGCACAATTGCACGCAGCTGGGTACCCCGAAACCGCAGTAGTGGGGGAAGTGGTGCAGGAATCGGGATACGGGCTGGTGATTGGTTGAGAAAGGAGGTTGAAGGAGGTTGAAGAGGGTTGAGAGGGTTGAGAGGGTTGAGAGGGTTGAAGAAATGGGGTTGAAATGGGGTTGAGAAATAGAGTTGAGAAATAGGATTGAATGGGGTTGAGAAATTGGGTTGAATGGGGTTGAGAAATGGGGTTGAGAAATGGGGTTGAAGAGGGTTGTGTAAGGCAAAAGAGGGTTAGTGGCGATCAGGATCTGATCTTTACCGGGGGCCCTGGAGGTGCAGGTTGGTTAGACCGGCATCTTCTGCGGCCTCTACCGCCTGCCGGTATTCGTGGTGTGTGATGCGCCGGTTGATCTCAGGGAAGTCTTTCGCTCTGTGCATCGGTGTATATTGCGACATGATGTTGATGTAGGTGTCTTTAGGGAGGTTGTTGCCGATCCACTGCATAATTTCTCGTGTGCAAGTCACATCGTTGGGCATCACCAGGTGGCGTATCATCAGTCCACGTGTGGCCAGGCCGGTTGCAGAATCAATCCTGAGTGTTCCCACCTGTTCATGCATGAGCAGGTGTGCCTGGCGGGTCACCTCCACATAGTCGTCGGCACCGGGTGAGTATTTGGCGGCCTGTGCATTGCACCCATATTTGAAGTCGGTTAGATAGACATCCACAACGCTGTCGAGGTAGGGCAGCACATCGGCTTTTTCCCATCCGCAGGTATTGTACACAACAGGCAGTCGGAGCCCTTTGGAGGCAGCATGGTCGAGGGCCAGCAGGATATGGGGTGCATAGTGGGAGGGTGAGACCAGGTTGATATTGCTACACCCGCGACGTTGCAGGGCGAGCATCATTTCCCCCAGTTGGTGCACGGAGCAGACCCTTCCGTAACCCCGTTGGCTGATATCGGCATTGATACAGAACACGCAAAGCAGGGCACAGTTGGTAAAAAAGATGGTGCCTGAGCCATTGTTACCGACCAACTCAGCTTCCTCACCAAAGTGGGGGCCGTGTGAGGCGATCTCCAGGGTACTATTGGCCTGGCATACACCCCTCTCCCCCTCCAGTCGACGGGCACCACAGTTGCGCGGACACAGGTCGCAGGAGTCCATCCGCTGCCACAAAGCCTCTCCACGCTCCTTTAAAACTCCCTGCTGATGAAGCGTTACATATGGAGGATCACCAGGTTCTGTTTGCATATTGGCTCCTTTCGAATTGTTTCCGTTTTCATTGTGAACGTGGTTTTGAAATTGACATCCTGAGAGGATGAACAGCACCGCCAAGGCGATGATAGCAGATTTTTTCATTGCATATTATGTTTTTTTGTGTTTGATGATCAACAAGGCGATGAGAGAGATTAAGTAGGCCATTGCGGCAGCCAGCATCACCACCGTTGAGCCGCGCTCCACCGCCAAAATCAGCGCCAACGGTGCTGCAATCACCGACAGGAATCCATTCACTCCCCATGCCCATGCTACCTTTCCCGGATACACCGCGCCGATCGATTGCAATCCCAGCGGGAATGGCATCCCCATCAGAAGAGCGGGGATACTGACAATCAGACAGGTGATGATCACCTTCAGGGGTACGGGCACTCCGGCGGTAGCTCGCAGGAAGGGGGTCAGGAAGAGGGCATACAGCAGCAGCAACAGAAAGATCAAGGCAAAGACCATCCCGTGATGGCGGGTCAGTGGCTTGAACCGGGCAGAGAGCATGCTCCCGATGCCTGAAGCCACCAGCATCACACTCAGCACCGCACTGACAGCATAGACCGGCTGTCCCAGGTACAGCACAAAGCGTTGAATCAGGATGATCTCAGCAAACATAAAACCGAGTCCGATCCCTCCGAAATAGAGCAATATCGGAACATTGCCTCCCCTTTTCCCAAACCCTATCACAGGAATCAGGATCAACAGCACCGACAGCACCAGGGCAATGGCAAAGGTGATCCATACGATCACGTACCCCAGCTCCACGAAGGGGAGCTCGCTCCATCTGAACTCTTGTGTCAGATCGCCCAACCTTCCGATTCGGATAAAGCGGGAGAAATAGGGTTTGTCGTCAGTAGCAGGGGTGATGCAAAAGAGGTACTGCTCCACCGGCTCCATGTCGCCGGCCAGGATGCGGTCAGTGATATGAAACAGTGTATCGTCGTCGGTTTCATGGAAGAAGTTTCTCTCTTCGGGGGTGATGCCCGGCAGGATGAAGGGATCGAATCCCATCTCATCGGCAAATTGACGAACAGTGGTGATCTGCCTTTCATCCAACGGGGTCTTGGTGACCACGAAAGAGATGGTATTCCAGGTTCTTACGGCGGCTATATGTTTTTCCGGATGTTCGATGCCATTGTTGCGCAGCATTTGCGCCAGTGTGGCCACGATTTTCAGGGGTGTTCGTGACGGCATATCGGTGTATGCCATGATATGGATGGCGCCGGTTGGGTTCAACTGGTTCCAGTACGCCTGGGTTGCTTCCAGGGTGAGCGTGAAGTTTTCGTGCAGGGCTTGCAGTCCCGACGCACCGCCGAAGCTTCCTGCCGAGGGGAGCACGATAAGGTCAACGCTCTCTTTACCGGCGTTGAACCATACACGAGCTTCGGAGCGGTGCAGCACCACTCCGGGCTGCCGGTAAACCGAAGGTGTATTGTCGTGGTGCCATCTGTCGAGCGCTGACAGCAGTGTGACCCGTGACTCAAAAGCATGCACACGTTTGGCGCCGTTGCGGAGGGCGAAGGCGACCTGCGTACCGGTACCACTCTCCACTACGGCGGTGGTGCCAAAAGGAGCCAGCAGGTAGGGCAACAAATAACCGGAGTATTCCAACACCTTGGTCTCATCAGGGTTGTCAGGATCGGGGATGTGGCCGGCGCCGTTGCCATTGACGAATGCCATCGGCTTTACAGGTACCTGCCCTGTGAAGTGAAGGCTCAGGCCCGGGGCAAAACGGAGGTACTCCGACTCCACAATATGCACCAATGACGAGACCCCGCTGTGGGTGAGGGTCACCTCTGCATCGGGCAGCTGGCGGGTAAGCGAGAGCGACTTATACTGCGACAAAGCGAGCGGCACCGGATGGGTAATACTGAAGATGGCCAACGCAACAGCAGCGGTGAGCACCCCTTTCACCAGGCGATGACGTTGTGCCGGCATAATAATCACCGCAGCCACCAAAGGGAACAGAGCCGCCACCGGCAGCGCCTGCCCGGGCATCATAAATCCAAGCAGCATCATGGCAATCACACCACCAATACCTGAGCCCAGCAGATTGGCAAAGTAGAGCCTGCCAATCCCCTGAACGTGCCTTACATATACCATCCCAATCGCCAGCGAAGCGGCAAAGAAGGGGAGGAAAAAGAGAACACAAAAAGCCACCAGACGCATCATCTGCGGCAATGAACCAAACACCAGCAAGGTGTCGAAACGGAGGAGGTCGTGTTGTGATGCCCTGAAAGCGAGCAACATCAGCAGCGAACTCAACATCATCAGCAGTGGGATCAGCCACCCGGAATGCTTTAACAGCCTCTTTCCGGTAAGGGCCAGCAAGATACCACTTACACCAAAGCCCAGCATGGCGATGCTGATGATCATATTGGCGAAGTGATCCCATTGGTTTACCGAAAGGATTCTGATCAGGATGATCTGAAAGCCTATGATGGAGAGCGAGTGTAAGAAGATGGAAACACCGAGCCGTGTCAGGGTTAGATTGCCTGACTTCCCGGCTGGGTTGCTGTTGAGTTGTGTGCTCATTCTGAACGGGTAAAAGGAACGAACCTGACAGGCATCAGGTTGCGGCTGCGGGTTCTGCCATCACGCTTCTCTACCAATACAAGCTGCTGGGTCATAAACTGGCTTCCCACCGGAATCACCATACGACCACCCTCTTTCAACTGTGCCAGCAATGGCGGTGGGATGTACTCTGCAGCAGCCGTTACCACAATCGCATCGTACGGGCCATGGGCCTCCCAACCATGGTAACCATCTCCTGTGCGGAAGTGGATGTTCTCATAGCCTAAATCGTTCAGGTCACGACGTGCTCGTTGTGCCAGCGGTCTAACAATTTCTACGGTATACACCTCGTCAACGATCTCAGCCAGCACAGCCGCCTGGTAACCCGATCCGGTGCCGATCTCCAGCACTTTCTGCCCTTTGGCGGGACGAACCACCTCAGTCATATAAGCCACAATGTACGGTTGCGAGATGGTTTGTCCATACCCTATCGGAAGCGGACTATCGCTGTATGCCTGTGCACGCACGTCGGGAGGCACTAACCTGTGACGCATCACCCTGCGCATGGCACGCAATGTGGCCGCATGGGTGACACCCCTGGCCTCTATCTGGGTTCGAACCATCCGCTCACGCTCCGCCTGACGCTCACTCCCACCCGTCATGGCAAGCAATGGAAATAGAAATACCAACAAATACAATTGTTTCATCGCAGTAATATTAACCATTCAAACGGTAAAGATAGGGAAAAATGTTGAAAGAGAGTTGAGAGTGTTTAGGCTGTTTAGGGGGTTTAGGGGATGTGGGGATGTGGGGATGTGGGAATGTGGGAATGTGGGGATGTGGGGATGTGGGGATGTGGAGATGTGAGGATGTGAGGATGTGAGAATGTGAGGATGCCGTAGTGCTTCGTAAAAAATCCTCTGCGTCTCCGCGCCTCTGCGAGAAAAAAAACTGCCGCATAAGAGGTGCCATAGCGGGGCAGCCTCATCAGTGCATCCGTGGCTGAAAAAAGTTTAGTGAGTTGAGGGTATTGAGTAAGTTTAGGTTATTGTTGGCAACGGGCCACCCCTAAACCTCCTAAACTCCCTAAACCAAACAAGCCACCGATGCACGGATGTGTGCTTCACGGATACAACTTTCACAGCGTTTGACAAAATTGCCAATAGCAAACAGCTTACGCCCACGGCTTGGTGAGGATTTGCACAACAACTTTTTTTCCCATCCCGGGCAACCTTTTGCCGGTTTTTGGTGTGTGTAAATTATGATATCATGT
>SKPS01000007.1 GCA_007119395.1 Lentimicrobiaceae bacterium | reverse complement strand
GTCTGAATGACCCCGCCTACTGACTGCAATGCCTTCAGAAGCTGCTCAGAGGAGATGATAAATTTCATATGTGTTTGATTTTGTGTGTTATAGTTAATTTCTGTTTTGATATTATTCCACAGCGAAAATAAAAGAAAAATATGAAACATCCAGCATTAAACCGGATCAAATCATTGCTCAAAAAAGTGGTGTTGATGATCGGGCACATAATCTTCCCTGAAGTAGGTAAATGGTTTCAGGATGTCATCAAACACATAAAACTGACACAGTGTCAGGTCTTTTCCATCGTTAATCAGGGCATATAAACGGTCTCTGTCCCATTTGATACGTTGTTGTGTGAGCTCGTCATATTCATGTGGCGCTTTCCTTCTGAATGTTTTAATCGTATGCACACCTCCATCAATTGCAGTGATCGTGAGGGTTTGCATGGGCACCTGGTTGATGATGCTATCACGTCGCATGGGGTCCATGTCGTTGATTAGCCCTTCATACTTAACGCTTCTGAATGAAGCCAGAAAGTTGAGCACGCGTGTTGTATCGAGTGGGATGGTAACCGGTTGGTCGTAATGTTGAAACATTTCGAAGGTTCGTTCTCCGGTTTTTTCAATACGGTATGACTCTTCGGGCCGACCGGGTATTTCGACATCGACAGATTGAATCTGCTGAATGGTTAGTGCCAGGATGGTATGGTCTCTCCAGTCACTCTCTCTGGTTGAGTATCTGAGGGAGAGGAATGCGTTTTGCCCCGGGACAAAAGTGATGAATGCTCTTTCGCTTCCATCCATCATCATGTAGGTGCCGTGGTGATCGGGTGTAGGCCCGCCCACGAAGTAGCTTTTGGTCATTTTTACATGGGGGAACAATCTCAGCCTTCCGATTCTTATGCGAGGCACACGTTGGTAGATTTCAACACGGGTGTTTTTTGCGGCCATGTCAGAGATCACGGTGTTGTGTTTTGATCGGGGCACAATTCCTTTTACTTCAATGTTGTAAATCGTTCGAAGCAAGGAGTTTACCACGGCGTTATTTGCTTCGTGTACCCTGTTAAGCCGCCATTCAGAACGGCTGATCCTGTCAAGGGTTACCTCCCGCCCCTCTCGGTCAGACATAAACACTTTGGTAATATTGGCTGTATCGGTGACAGCGAAATTGGAAAAGACCCGTCCCGATTGGAAGGGTTGTGATCGGGAGAGGTAAAAACTTACCAGCAGCAATGCCACCACAATACCGGCTAATAGAATAAGCTGCTGTTTTTTTCTTTTGTTCATCAAAAAATCTGTTGTTTGTTTATTTTACTGAACGATATCTGATAGAGTAACGTCGTTTTCTAAGGAATATGATAATGGAACCAGCCAAAGCGATGATTGCGATGGGCCCGGCCACATTCACCAGTTGCCAACGGAGCACCAGGGGTCTGTCTTCCAGCTTTTGAGGGTCGAGCCTTCTGATTCTGAACTCTTTTGTTCTGGCTTCGAGCAAACGAGCATCACCCAGCATATAGTTCAACGCATTGAGCAGGAAATCGCGGTTGCCAAAAGTGGTTTGTGTGAACCTGTCGTAGCCCAACGGCAGGGGTCTGCTGCCTCCGCTACCTTCTGTTTGTATTTGGTTTCTGATGACATCACCATCCGAGACCACGAGCATTTTGGTGGGTTCGCTCACATTGATCTTGACCAGGCCTGACTGGTCGGAGGGTTGTGGAAGTGCTTCCCAGAACGAAGGGAACTCCCCTTCGAGCAGAACGGCAACAGGCAGGTAGGGTTCACGGTACAGCTCAGGGTTTTGTTGCTCCAGTGCCATTCGCAGGTTGATGGGCACCGGACTTCGTTCTGTACGGCTATGGCGTGAGGTGGTGAGCAGGATAGTTTTTTGTACTCCGGGCACCTCCACTGTGTCTATGCTGCTTACGAACTCGGTGCGAACATCATTCAGGTTTTTTACGATGGGATGATCTGAACCCGGTGAAACGACGGGGCTGAAGTACCATGGGAATGGCCTGAACTCAGGCCGTGCACCGGCAGGCTGCACATTCATAGGGATCGGTAAACAGTTGAGGTCTTTGATTAGGTTTGCATTCAATCGCACACCATAATTAAAGAGTTGCTGTTCCAGTCCCAGGTTGATTCTGAACGCCATCATGGCTCCTGTGTCCTGTAATAAGTCAAGACTCGCAAACACAGGATCAAGGAACCACAGCACCTTGCCACCATACATAATGAACTGATCCAGTAAAAATGCGTTCTTCCTTGAAAACGTCGAGTCAGGTTTGGCTACGATCAGGGCGTCGTAGGCCGGAATGAGCCGTGTTGAGTCGTAGGGGTCGTTTTTAAACAGCGCGCTCCCCCTTCCGTCGAGTTTTACACGGCTCACTTCGTAAAACGGTGACAACGCCGCAAAGGCGCCTGCTGTCTGTGATTCACTGAGCTCCCCGTGCCCGTAAGTGAATGCAACCGATGGCTTTCGCGCAGTGGTTAATACTTTAATGGTTCTGGCAAAGGTGTACTCCAACTGCTCAATCGAGTTGTTGATCATTTGCTCCTCTGACCGTCCTAGCTGGGTCTTGAAAATCGACATGGCAAACTCCTGTCCGCGATACGACACCACAGCACCGGGGAAAATGGTCTGGGTAGAGACGCGCCCCTGAATACGTGTTGTCACCTGCCGTGGCTGTAACCCCATGTTGTATAGCTGCAACTGTAAGTCGCTCCGGGCCTTTACGTCAGGCTCAGCATGCGGGTCAATGAAGTCAAACATAATGTCACGGTTGTAAGCCATCAGCTCCATCAGCATCTCACGTGTCTCGTTGCGCAAACGCTTGTACGACGGAGGCATGTCCCCTTCAAGATACACCTTGAACAACATCGGCTCATCAATGTTACGGATCAGCTCACGGGTCGCCTCCGAAATAGTGTAACGCTTCTCACTGGTTAAATCAATCCGCGTGAAAAAACGGGAAGAGATGACGTTTACCAATACTATAATGGCAAACAGCATCGAAAGCTGAATAATGTTCTGAATCTTGTATGAAACTCTTTTTTTTGTCATGAATCAGTCCGTTGATTGTAAGGTTACCACTTTCTGCGTTGCAGTGAGATGAGTGTGAGCAGAACAAACAGTGCGATATAGCTGAGGAAATAGACTACATCCCGTGTGTCGATCACACCACGGCTCATGGAGACGTAATGAGCATTGATGCCCAGCGATTTTACAAACAGATCAAAACGCCCCATCAGCTCCAGGTTGTGAATGGCTTCGAAGCCAATATAACTGAATCCACACAAGAAAACCGCGATGATAAATGCCACGATCTGGTTGTCTGTTAACGACGACGAGAACAACCCTGTTGCGACAAAGGCTGCTGCCAGAAAGAACAACCCCAGATACGAGCCCAATGTGCCCCCTCTGTCAAGGTTGCCGGTTTCCAATCCCAGATGCCACACCGATATCACATAGATCAGGGTGGGCAGGATGGCACCAATTACAAGTATCAACCCGGCAAGGTACTTGGCCATGATGATCTGTAAGTCGCTGACAGGCTTCGTCAACAACAACTCCATCGTGCCACTGCGACGCTCATCAGCAAAAAACCTCATGGTGACCGCTGGTATCAGAAACAGGAACACAAAGGGTGCAATGATGAACAACCCGTCAAGTGACGCATAGCCAAACAGCAAGATGTTGAACTCCATGGGGAATATCCAAATAAACAACCCATTAATCAACAGAAAAACTGCGATCACAATGTAGCCGATCAATGAACTGAGAAAGATGCTGATCTCTTTTCTTAATAAAGTATACATAGGCAGGTGCCATTTCGTTTTTGTGGAGCAAAATTAATATAAAAACCTCAATCCTTGCGGGTCACCATCACGCTGTTGTCGTAGCGGAGCCCCAGCAGTTCCTTTCCGGCACCGCGGTTCAGGGCGATCTGAAGGAGTCCGGTTGAACCAAACAGTGCCAGCTTTTCCCCCTCCATCACGTCATCGTATGATCCGCTCACCTCGGTAATACCCTCAGGGTACGACTTCAGGCTGATCTCGAAAGGTTTCCCTTTGACAAACGACCGAAACAGTTTTTCTGTTATGTTGGTGATCGCATTGCCGTAATGGTCAAGGTGGATGATTTTCCCTGTGATGCGGTTGTCGGTAACAATTGGTTCAAAAGGCATCAGGGTGCGCAGCTCCTTCTTTGGAGTGCCCAGATCCTTGATGCTTTTTCCTGATAGAATCACTGCCGCCACGCGGGGAAACACATCCCTGGACGGGAAAGTGAAATACTTGGTCTCTGATGGGATTTCAATTTCAGCAATCTCATCAGGCTTGCCCTCGCACACCAGAGAAAGGATCCCGTTGTCAGCACCGATGAAGTAGTGCCCCTCGTGCTTGATCACGGTATGCGGTGAGTCAATCCCTGCAATAGAGTTTACGCCAATAAGGTGGATGGTTCCTTCGGGGAAAGAGGGGTAGGCATACTTGACCACAAAGGCTGCATGGCTGGCATCGTACAAGGCGATATGGTGGCTGATGTCAACGATACGGATATCAGGCATAAGCGATAACAGCCGCCCCTTCACCGATGCAACATAATAATCCGTTTCACCCCAGTCGGATGTAAGCGTAATAATGGCCATAAAAAACTGTTTCGTAATAACGGCTCAAAAGTAACAAGAATTCGTGTACCTTTTATAACAACAACCTTATGATATCAAAAACTTACTTAACATTCTTTATCATTTTTTATGTTGATGAATTGTGTATTTTTGACTCCGAAAGTGAACACTGGTACAGTGCCGGGTGTTTTAACAAAACAAACACAACGTAGAAACTGACAAATCGCCAATGGGGGAGAAGAGTTATGTGATTGAGAACCTGTCGCCGGTTGAGTTGCTTGGTTCCGGCGAGGAGAACCTGAACGTGATCCGAGAGTATTTTCCAAAGATGAAGATTGTTGCCAGAGGGGAGGTGATCCGGCTTATTGGTGACGAAACCGACATAGAGAGGTTTGGTGAGCTGTTTGAATATATGCAGCGCCATGTTGAGGTGTACGGAGAGGTCACCCGGAAGCAGATACACAACTTTTTCCAGGGTGTGTCATCAGAGAGTGAAGAGCCGGAGGTGTTGGATGAGGATGTGCTGGTTTTCGGCCGTGGTGGCAAAGTAGTGAAAGCACGCACCCCCAACCAACGCAGAATGGTCAGCCGCTGTAAAAGCCACGATATGCTGTTTGCCATTGGGCCCGCCGGCACCGGGAAAACCTACACCGCCGTTGCCCTCGCCGTGAAAGCCCTGAGACAACGCGAAGTGAAACGGATCATCCTGGCCCGCCCCGCCGTAGAAGCCGGCGAAAACCTCGGATTCCTGCCCGGTGACCTCAGAGACAAACTCGACCCCTACCTGCAACCCCTCTACGACGCACTCAGAGATATGCTCCCACACCAAAAACTGCAAAGCTACCTCGAAGACGGTACCATCGAAATCGCACCACTGGCCTTTATGCGTGGCAGAACCCTCGACCACGCTTTCGCAATCCTCGATGAAGCCCAAAATGCAACCCCGCTGCAACTTAAAATGTTCCTCACCAGAATGGGGAAATCTGCTAAATTCCTCATCACCGGTGACGTTACACAGATCGACCTGCCGAAACACCAGCAATCCGGACTGCTCCACGCAACGCATATCCTCAAAAATATCAAAGGAATCGACTTCGTATACCTCGACGAAAGGGATATCGTACGCCATGAACTCGTCACAAGAGTCATCAAAGCCTACGGCGGAGAAGTGAACGGTGAACGGTGAACAGTGAACGGTGAACAGTGAACAGTGAAAAGTGAAAAGTGAATAGTGAACGGAAAAAACAACTCAACTAACTAAACCCCCTAAACCCCCTAAACTACCTCAACCCCCTCAACCCCCTAAACATTCTAAACAATCTAAACATTCTAAACCAATAACAATGAACGCAGTAGTAAACACACAATTTGATTTTCCGGGCATGACCGGGGTGTACCACGGCAAGGTGCGTGATGTGTACACCATTAAAGATGAGTTGATGGTGATGGTGACCACCGACCGAATTTCAGCTTTTGACGTGGTGTTGCCGGTTGGCATACCCTACAAGGGTGCGGTGCTGAACCTCATCGCCTCAAAGTTTCTGGATGCCACTTCTGACATAGTGCCAAACTGGAAGATGGCGACACCCGATCCGATGGTCACGATTGGGAAATATGCCGAGCCATTCAAAGTGGAGATGGTGATCAGAGGGTATTTATCTGGCCATGCCTGGCGTGAATACAGAAGTGGCAAACGAGCCATCTGTGGTGTACCCATGCCGGAAGGGATGAAAGAGAACGACCGTTTCCCCGAGCCACTGCTCACACCCACTACCAAAGCAGTGGTGGGCCATGACGAGGATATCTCGCGTGAAGAGATCCTGAAGCAAGGGCTGGTCTCTGAAGCTGACTACCTGAAGCTTGAAGACTACACCCGCAGACTGTTCCAGCGGGGCACCGAGATGGCCGCTGAGCGCGGATTGATACTGGTAGATACCAAGTATGAGTTTGGCAAGGTGGGCGATGAGATCGTTCTGATTGACGAGATCCATACACCCGACTCTTCCCGCTACTTCTACAAAGAAGGCTATCAGGATCGTCAGGATAAAGGTGAGACCCAGAAGCAGCTCTCCAAGGAGTTTGTTCGTGAATGGCTGATGGAGCACGGCTTTCAAGGCAAAGAGGGGCAGCAGATGCCCAACATGCCCGAGTCGTTCGTGAAGAGCGTCTCAGATCGCTATATTGAGCTCTATGAAGGGATTACCGGTGAAGTGTTTGATCGTTTTGATCCGGCTGACGCCAATGCGCGTGTGGAGAAAAACATCCGGGATTTCCTGAATGCCTACTACCGCTAAAACGAGAATCTCAGCTATTTAAGCGGCATCGCATACTGCCTCACATCCTGTTCGGTAATCGCTTTATCGCACAGGATGGCGAGGCGTTCCACCACATTGCGCAGCTCACGGATGTTGCCGGTCCATTCAAGTTGCTTCATCGCCTCAAAGGCCTCGTCAGAGAATGGCAGCGCCTGACGCCCCATCCCCTGGCACGCCTGCTCCATAAAATGCCTCGCCAGCAAAGGGATGTCATCGGCACGCTCACGCAACGGAGGCACGTGAATCAATATCACACTTAAACGGTGGTAGAGGTCCTCCCTGAAATGCCCCTTGTCAATCTCCTCGCGCAAATTCTTGTTGGTGGCAGCAATCACACGCACATCCACCGTGATGTCTTTCTCGCCACCCACACGGGTGATCTTGTTCTCCTGAAGGGCACGCAGCACCTTGGCCTGTGCCGACAGACTCATGTCGCCAATCTCGTCGAGGAACAACGTGCCACCGTGTGCCTGCTCAAAATCCCCTTTGCGCTGCTTGATGGCAGAGGTAAAGGAGCCCTTCTCGTGGCCAAACAACTGGCTTTCAATTAACTCTGACGGAATGGCAGCGCAGTTCACCTCAATAAACGGCGATTTGGCCCTCAGACTCTGCTCGTGGAGGTTGCGTGCAACCAACTCCTTGCCGGTGCCGTTCGGACCGGTGATCAACACCCTTGCGTCGGTAGGAGCAACACGATGAATCATCGTACGCACCTCCTCCATCGCCGGCGATTCACCCACCATCTCCCACTCTCCAATCACTCGCTTCTTGAGCTTACGGGTCTCCTGCACCAGGTTCCCCTTGTCTAAAGCATTCCGTAATGTGACCAGCAAACGGTTCAGGTCAAGAGGCTTCGAAATGTAATCGTAAGCACCCTTCTTGATCGCCTCCACAGCCGTGTCAATGGTGCCGTGACCCGAAATCATCACCACCGGAGCATCCGAATGCGTCTGAATACGCTCCAATACCTCCAAACCATCCATCCCCGGCATCTTGATGTCACACAAAATTACATCGTACGTGTTCTGCTGCGCCAACTCCAATGCCTGCTCACCATCCGCAGCATCATCAACCCCATACTTCTCGTACTCAAGAATGTCCCTCAGCGTCGCCCTGATCGCCTCCTCGTCGTCAATAATCAATACCGTTGGCATAATTTGTTGTTTGTTCTTCGTTTGATGTTTGAAATTCTTTTTTTTGATGTTTGATGTGTTGTTTTGATGTTTGATGTATTGATCCCCCTTCGGGGAGGATCTCTTCATGCTACATCTTCACCACTTTTTTGGTTACAGCCTCACCATCTATGTCGATTCGCACAAAGTAGACCCCGTGTGGCAGCGAGCTAATGTCAACCGAATGCCCATTGGGGAGATTCATCTGAGACAGCACCACTCTTCCGGTGTTGTCGAACAGGGTGAGGTTGATGTGTTGGGTGAGTTGAGGTGATCTGATGGTAAACTGTTGATGTGTTGGATTGGGGTAGAGGGTTACGGTTGGTTTCTGGTATGTTGGCAGTTCTATGCCAATGGGCAGAAACGGTTCCACGTACAACAGCAGGGTAGCGACCGCCGAGCGGGTGATTTTTTCGGCCAGCCACGGGCTGTTGGCACCCATGCCAATGGTGTCGGCGAAGGTGTGGTAGTAGGGGTTGAAGCTGCCGCCCCACCGGTCTGAGTTCTCAATCAGGAAGAGAGCCGGTATCTGTTGCAGCCAGAAGGGGGCATGGTCGCTGGCCCAGATCACGGCAGAGGATGAATCTGTCTCTATCCCCAGTTCCGGCACATAGAGGCCGGCGGCCACCATGAACGTGTCCAGCATGTCGAGACAGTGGTACTTGTAGCACACACTTACCGACGAATCGGTGAGGTTGTGACTGTAGGCGATCATGTCCATGTTGATCATACCTTCGATGTTCACGCTGTGGTTGATCGCGCTGTCGACAAAAGCGAAGCTGCCCCACAGCCCCACCTCTTCAGCAGCGAACAGTATTAGCATCAGCGACTTCTGGAGTTTAATACCCCGGGTCACACGAGCCATCTCCAACACCCCTGCGGTTCCGGAAGCGTTGTCGTCAGCACCGGCACCCGGCAACACAGCATCGTAATGACCACCCAGAATATAGTAGTCGTCAGGATATAGCTCCCCGTACCTGATGCCAATCACATTGGGCGGGGTGTTGTCTTTGAAAAAGTGAAAAAACACCGTGTCTACATCATATTGTTGCAAACGCTGCTTCAGGTAATAGGCTGGCACCATGCTGTTGCTGGCATTCACCCTGTCCATAGGCTGAAGGTCAGCAATGGTAGCAAACAACGTGTCACCCGATACCTGCTGAACCATCTGATGGATCAGCGGTGATTGAGAAAAACTGAACGTATTGGTGAGCAACAGCACACACAAAGTCATCAAAGATCGCTTAACAGTCATGGCATCATTGGCATTGGTAAATAAAAAGAACAGGCAAAGATAAGGGGTTTTTTGATGTGAGGATGTGGGGATGGAGGATGTGGGGATGTGGGGATGTGGGGATGTGGAGATGTGGGGATGTGGGGATGTGGAGATGTGGGGATGTGGGCTCCCAAAAACCTCTGCGTCTCTGCGCCTCTGCGAGAATAAAAATCGCGTCTGCGAGAAATTTCGGGTCTTGGCTGGATTGGAAATCAGTTAAACTAACAGGCAATTAGGCAGTTAGACGATTAGACGCTTAGACCGTATTTCCTGGTATCCCTTTTAGGATTACGGATCATCGGATTGTGGGGATTGAACATTCCATAAATCCGGCAAATCAAAATCATCCGGGGAATCACTACATCTGATTCCTGTTGCCTCTTCCTTTCTGCCATCCTCACATGTGGTACAATGTCCCGGGAACGGACACTCTGAATCATCATATTCGCAAAACTCGATATG
>SKPS01000227.1 GCA_007119395.1 Lentimicrobiaceae bacterium | reverse complement strand
TTGCCTCGCTGATTCGTCAGCTCGACCGGGAGCAGGTTGGACTCGTGGTGTTTGCAGGCGAAGCATATATCCAGGTGCCCTTAACAACAGACAGAAATGCTACATTAATGCTGCTGAACACCATTACATCAGGTGATATCACCAACCAGGGCACGGCCATGGCCGATGCGATCAGCCTCGCAGTAAGAACCTTCGGAAATGGCACACAACAGCGTGGTGGGAGAACCATCATTCTGGTAACTGATGGTGAAGACCACGAAGGCGGCGTGCTGGAAGAGACGAGAATCGCAGCATCACAAAATATTACAATCCATACCCTGGGCATAGGTCATCCCGCAGGTGCTCCAATCCCTGTATACCAAAATGGTGTGCTGGAGGGGTACTTAAAAGACCAGCACGGACAAACCGTGGTCACCACACTTGTCCCTGAACTGCTTTCAGAAATAACACAAATCACAGGAGGAAAGTTCTTTCTGTCTGACAACCTGCGCAGGGCCATGCAGCAAATCAGAACTGAGATCCGGAGACAACCGGTCGCTGAGCGTACCCGTATATTGCAACAAGAGGCTGATGACCAGTTTGCTTGGTTCGCCGGAAGCGCTTTGCTTCTCCTTGCACTGGAGAGAATGATCCCTTACAGAAGAAACAAGAAGCGCATTATGGATATGATCAAAATCACCTGAACCCATGAAAGAGAGAAGAGCATATCGTCATCAAGTAATCAACGCCCACCTTGTTCGTAGCTGGTGGATATTGGTTTTGGTGGCCTTATTGACCCATGCAACCCATGCGCAGGTCACCTCGCGGAGTATGCTGAGATCCGGCAACAGGGCTTTCGAAGAAGGTGATTTCACAACTGCCGAAGAGAAGTATCGTGAAGCAGCACAGAAAAGACACCATGCCACCGCGGCGCAGTTCAACTTAGCCAATGCATTGTACCGTCAGCAACGTTATGAAGAGGCCTTGGAGGTCTATCTATCCCTCCTGAGCAGCTCACACGACTCGGCAACGATCAATGCCATTGCCTACAACCTCGGCAACACTGCGTTGAAGAGATTTCTCAATCCTGAAGAGGGGATGGAGCATCAACGCCAAGAGTATCTTCAACTGGGAATAGAAGCCTACAGTGAGGCGCTCAGGTACAACCCCACCGATGAAGATGCCAGACACAACCTGGCCCTGGCGCTTCAGCACCGAAATGAGACCCCACCCACTGAATCTGATCAACAGGAACAGCACGAACAGGACGAGCGCAAGCATGAGCAAACACTCCCTGAAACGGCATTATGGGAGGAGGAGCGGGACCAACACATTCCGGAGCATGAAGAGGGGCGGATCAGTCTGGAAGATGCTGAAAGGATGTTGAATGCGATCAGAGAAAAAGAGATGCGTACGGCAGAACAGATACACCAGAGAGAACGGAAGCGGATGTCGCAAACACGCACTAAAAACTGGTAAAAGGTTATGACAAAAGAACCATTGAAATATGTACTGCTCTTCACTGCTTTGGTGGTGATGGTTTCACAAAGCGGCCATCTATTGGCACAGCGAATCTCGATCGATGTGCATGCTCCCTCGGAGGTAGAGACCGGTAAGCCTTTTCAGGTGGTGTTTCAGATAAACCGTAAGGTGGATCAGTTTATCGGGCCTGATTTCAGGGGTTTTGAAGTCTTGAGTGGGCCGGGGCTCTCGATGAGCAGTCGCACCACCATGTCAAGGGGTCAAACTGTTGAGGAAACCAGCAGTGCTTACACCTATTCCCTTGTGGCAAACAGGCCGGGCACCTTCCAGCTGGGGGAGGCGAGGATGCGGGTTGGCAATGCCACCTACAGTGCCAGACAGGTCACCATCAAGGTAACAGGAGAACCCATCAGGCAGGAACCCCCACCACGACGGCAGCCGGCTGCACGCACACCGGCCACACCCAGAGCAAGACCTGAACCAACACCACAGCCAGCACCACAGCCAGCACCACAACCAACACCACAGCCAACACCACGGCCTGAAAGACAACCCACCGAAGAGGTATCCTCCCCATCAGGAGAAGGTGAGCTCTTCATCCTCAGCACCTTGAGCAACAACACCCCTTATAAAGGTGAAGTAGTGGTGCTTACACAAAAACTCTACACCCGATTGGCTATCCACAATATCAGCCGCCTGCGACTCCCCTCGTTTCATGGTTTCTGGACAGAGAACATCGAAATGGGAACCTACGAAGTGAAACAAGAGCGTCACCAAGGCACCCTATACAATACCATCGTGATCAGCAGAACACTGCTGATACCCCAACGAGCCGGAACCATCACGATCGAACCCTCCTCAATTAAAATTCAGCGCTTTACCGAAAGAACCGTTAACCGCAATATCTTTGGAACCATCGTGCAGCAAAGGGTCAGAGAACTGCTCGACCATGAAATCCAAAGCAGCCGGCTGGTGATCAATGTGCAAGACCTTCCCCAACAACAACAACCATCATCTTTTACAGGCGGTGTAGGGCAATTGGTGTTTGCCACTGATGTATCGCTAAGCACCACCCCCTTAGGAGAGCCGGTGGAGCTTACTCTTCAGATCAGTGGAACAGGGAACCTTAAGTTGTTGGACGCCCCAACGCTGCAAATGCCTGGCGGCTTAGAACTGTTTGATCCTGAATCAGGTGGATCTATTCAGTCAACATCCGCCGGAATGACCGGCACCAGAACTTGGAAGCATCTGGTGATGCCTAGGGATACCGGATTGTTCTACCTGCCAGCCGTGGAATTTAGCTACTTCGACCCTTTAACGGCGCAATACCATACCATAACCACACAGGAGCTCGAACTGCATGTCGGGGCACCTGTATCCAAGTCGTTGAGAACTGCCAACATAGGCCGTGAAGATGTGCAGTATTACGGAACCGATATCAGACACATCCGAACCAATTTTCGACGCCCATGGATCACCTGGATCACACCGGGGTCATGGGGGCACCTCGCCCTGATCATTGCACCAATCCTACTCCTTACAATATGGCTGATCAGATTCAGAAAACGACTGAAAATGTTTGCTGACAAACACCTGATCAGGGCTGCCAGGGCAGAACAAAACGCCAGACAAAGAATCAAAGAGGCACAACATGCTGCCGCATTGGGCAACGCAGAGCAGATGCACGACCTCCTGCTTGAAGCGCTTTGGGGCTTCGTTGCGGACAAGCTTAACCTGAACACATCAGAACTGAACAGAAACCGCCTGAAACATG
This sequence comes from Lentimicrobiaceae bacterium, assembly GCA_007119395.1. Lineage (GTDB taxonomy): Bacteria > Bacteroidota > Bacteroidia > Bacteroidales > SKPS01 > SKPS01. Next base: position 6,622 of record SKPS01000227.1, on the reverse strand, counting down.
AACTGACAAAAAAACAAGTACCGGTTGACACCATCCATAGGTATATAGAGACGATCGAGCATTTTGAGTTTTACCGGTACGCCCCTGTTCAACCTACTGACACTACTCTGGAACTGCAACCCGATCAGGCTTCAGAGTGCATTGATCAACTCGTGGCCTTTAAACAATTCTGATATGAGAACAGAAAGTCATAATATCCAACTGCCGGAAAAATTCCGCGCTACAGCGATCAGGCATACCTTCTTGTTTATTGTGCTGTTCATGCTATTCCAACCGTATGTGCAAGCCGACAACCCAAGTAACGAAAGCGAAAACGCTTTGTTCAAGACAGCACACCAGGCTTACCTCGACGGCGATTTTGAGACCGCACAGGAGATCTACCAACATCTGATCGATCGTGGTGTGCTGTCTGCAGATATCTACTACAACCTGGGAAACAGCTACTTCAGGCAACAAAAGATCGCAAAGGCTATACTCAACTATGAACGGGCACTCAAGCTCAGACCCGGCGATCAGGGAATTCTCTTTAACCTCCAACTGGCCAATACTTTTATCAGAGACGATATCCAACACGAAAAGCCATTCCTTCTGTTATATGGATGGAAACTCACCGCCTCATTGCTTCCACCCGTGGCATGGCTTGCAATACACCTTGCACTGTTTCTGTGTGGGCTATTCCTGGTGGCAAGATTCCTTACATCCAATGCATCCAGAACACGGGTCAACACATTCAGACTGGCCATCCTTTCCCTCTCCCTTTCATTACTCATCATGGCGCTCAGCTTTCAAAGTCATCATAACATTTTCGGAAAGAGTGAGGCGATCATCCTTGCGGATACAGCTACCATTAAAAGCGGACCAGGCAAACAGAGTAATACCCTGGGGCATTACCATGCAGGCACCAAGGTGCGCATTATCAACCATGAAGAGGGATGGCTTGAAGTAAAATCAGCGGATGGCCATATTGGCTGGATCGATGAAGAGAAACTGGAAATCATCTGAAAGGCGCAGGCAGCGCACTCGATCCTAACGCAAACGGTCGGCAGCACGCACCTTCCGCTCATCATTGCGAATGGCACCAATGGTTAAATAATTCAATAACGGCAACAACAATGAAAGGTATGCCCCGTGCAGATAAGCAAAACGAACCACCTCGTCCGAACCACGAATCTGATCCGTTACGTAAAACAACGATGCTATTAACAAAATAATGACAATCATATTGATCCTCGATAAACGAATCTGTAACATCCGCTGACGAAAAAGCATTACAACAATTAATGAAATAACCGCTGACAGGCCGGCAAAGATGCCAGGCAACAACATGAACCCAACCGATTCCGGCATAAATACCCCGGGTTGATCAAAACCGCCCAGACTCCACTTGACACCACCCTCGGCCAACTCATAGTGTGCCAGCGGAATAAAGAACAAAAGCACAGCAACCAATACCATTAACAATAAGTAAAGCGTTTGAATCCTTTGTATCATAACTAAACAATTTGGGTGTTTTCTGAATGGGCAAAGATACAGCCAAAATGCTCTGCATTGGCAAAGATTTTTTTAACCACTATGTGATTTGTTTTAAAAATGTTCGTATCTTTGCACCGTCGATCAAGACACATTCAAAGAGTTACTAACTTCCATCTTACCTTATCCGGGGTTCTGTTATCAAACAAGTCTCTTGTTATACATCTATTACTGAATATACCAAATACATAGCACCATATTATTATGTACGACATCATTGAATTGAACGGCAAGCTTGTGCCTGAATTGCGTGAGATAGCCAAGTCTTTGAAAATCAAACGAGTTGAAAGCCTTAAGAAGCAAGAGTTGATTTTCAAAATTCTGGATGAACAAGCCCTTTTACCGGCTGAGGCCATCAAGAAAATCCAGGGTGACGGTGAGCCAGACGAAGACAGCAAACCGGCTCGTCAAACCAAAAAGCGAACAACCAAGAAAACAAAGGAGCCTGCGGCCACCGAAGAGCAAGAGCCCCGAAAACCGTTGTCGGTAATAAAACGAACTGACAAAGGGCAGGATAGCTCGGCAAAAGAGGCAGCAGAAAAGCCTGAGGATGCACAGCAGAAAGGCGATGATAAAACTGCAGAAGAGAAGCCTGTAGAGAAACCCAAAAGGGGACGAGGCAGACCTCCAAAACAGAAAAAAGAGGAAAAAGAGCCTGCCAAAGAGCCGAAAAAAGCAGTGGACGCAAAAGGCACCCAGCCTGTTGAAGCTGAAGCACCAACACAGCAGGATCATGCCACCAAACCGGATACCACAGGTCGTCAAGATGCAGGAAAGGATGAAGTAGCCAAAGGTGATCCGTCTGCATCAGATGCACAAAAACCGTCAGACCACCACGGCAAACAACGTGACCACCATCACGGAGCGGGAAGGCAACAGCAACAGCAACAGCAACAACAGCAACAACAACAGCAACAACCACGTCAGCCCAGGCACAATGAGCTGATCGGAGAGTTTGAAGACTTCGCCGAAACCCAGGGAGTGCTCGAGATTATGCCCGATGGTTATGGCTTTCTCAGGTCGTCAGACTATAACTACCTTAACTCTCCGGATGACGTATATGTATCGCAATCACAAATCAAACTCTTTGGGCTGAAAACTGGTGACACCGTTCAGGGAACCATCAGGCCACCCAAAGAGGGGGAAAAATACTTTCCACTGATCAAGGTGTTCAGAATCAACGGCAGAACTGCCGAAGAGGTGCGTGACCGTGTACCCTTTGACTTTCTGACACCCCTTTTCCCGGAGAAAAAGTTTAAAATCACAGGCCACCAGGGAGGAACAATGTCAACCCGTATTATTGATTTGTTCACCCCCATCGGGAAAGGGCAACGTGGCTTGATCGTGGCACAGCCAAAAACCGGTAAAACAGTGCTGCTTAAAGAGGTCGCCAATGCCATTGCCGCAAATCACCCAGAAGTGTATCTAATCATCCTGTTGATTGACGAGAGACCTGAGGAGGTTACAGATATGGCACGCAGCGTAAACGCTGAAGTGGTATCCTCTACTTTCGACGAACCTGCCGACAGACATGTACGCATCGCCAATATCGTGCTCGAAAAAGCAAAAAGGATGGTGGAGTGTGGTCACGATGTAGTGATCCTGCTCGACTCCATCACACGACTCGCCAGGGCGTACAACACCGTTTCTCCCGCCTCGGGCAAAGTGTTGTCGGGTGGTGTGGAAGCCAATGCACTGCATAAACCCAAAAGATTCTTCGGGGCAGCCAGATCGATCGAAAACGGAGGCTCACTCACAGTGATCGCAACCGCCCTGATCGATACCGGATCGAAAATGGACGAAGTGATCTTCGAAGAGTTTAAAGGAACCGGAAACATGGAGCTGCAACTCGATAGAAAACTCTCGAACAAAAGAATCTATCCCGCCATCGATCTCGTGGCTTCCAGCACACGCCGCGATGACCTGCTGCTCGAAAACTCTATGCTGCAAAGAATCTGGGTGCTGCGAAACCACCTTGCCGATATGAACCCAACCGAAGCAATGGTATTCCTGAAAGACAAAATGAAGTTTACCGATACCAACGAGGAGTTCCTCGTGTCAATGAATGGGTGATCAACCCTCACAAGTGCATAACGGTCGTACCATTTAGAATGGAGGCCATTAAAACCATCGGGCGGGGAGTGGACCAAACCACTCCCCGCCCGAATCTTTTATTACTATACGTCCCGGCTACTTCTTCTTCAGAGCCGTAAGGGCCGCTTCGTAATCGGGCTCCTGAACAATGTCAGGCACCTGCTCACGGTAAACCACCTCGCCGGCTTCGTTTAACACCACCACCGCTCGGCTGTGCAACCCTGCCAAAGGCCCATCCAGAATGGTTAAACCATAGGCGTCACCAAAACTGCCATCACGGAAATCTGATGCATTGACCACATCCTTGATCCCCTCTGTTGAACAAAACCGCCCATGCGCAAACGGAAGATCCCGTGATACACATACCACCACAGCATTCTCTATGCCCGAAGCAGCCTCATTAAACCGCCGAACCGAAGCAGCACACACTTCCGTGTCTAAACTCGGAAAAATGTTCAGCAAAATACGCTTCCCCTTTAAATCGCTTAAAGTGAGTGCACTTAAATCTGTTTTTACCAACTCAAAAGAGGGTGCCATGCTGCCTACAAACGGTAACTCCCCCTTGGTGTGAATCGGATTTCCTTTTAATTGAATTGTTGCCATATTACATCGCTTTTTTTTGTGAATAATTGACCTTTTTCATTCGCAGTACTGATGACCAACACTTCTTCGCAGGCCACCTAACACCAAACAAGCAAGTCGCATGTTTTGTTCTCCGGTCTGCACAACATTCAACTCATCAAAATGAAACACGACACACCAACCAAATACATACAGAGAACATGAAGCATGCAAACAGAAGACATGGCAGCTCTATCGCAAATTCTCCACCCTGCCTTGAAAATTCTAACATCAATCTCTCCCAAAAAAAAAATCACACATCTCCCTTTACCTACGTCACCCTTTGACGGGGTGCAGCCGTATGTTTGCACTCCATTTTGAGAAAGAAGTAGGGTGCTCTTGGCCAGAGCGTCCACACGCAGACAAGCCAAAAGAACGAAAAACAAACCACAACGATGATGCATCATAATCAAAACAAAGCACAAGACAAAGCCGTTAATTTCAGGAATAAAGAGAAAGTGACAACACCACAAGATGATCCATCCCAATCATATCTTGACGCTGCTTCAGCCATCACACAATTGAAGCGGCTTAGTAGTTACGGTGTATGGCATTTGGCGGAGTGTAACTACAGCAAGGCGTTTTCAACTGCACGTTGCATTGCTGAAGCGATCCCCGATTACAGGTGCAACGACAAGAGGTTCGTGAAGGATTTGCAACAGGTGTATAACGAGGTGATGGATCTGATGATTCAGCTCTGCAACGATCCGACGGCCTGCAAGGGTGTACTCGGTGCCATGCGGCAGTGGATCGTAAAGGAGCACAGGGGGTTGGCAGCTAAGAACAGTCCCTACCACGAATCTTTCGAGAGACTCAAACGTGTTGCAGATGCAACGCTCACCAGGCTGTAAGTGCCTTCTCAACATCTCTTTTTATAGAGCGATGTGTTTTTTCTGATAAATTTTGCCGGATGTTAAAAAAACACTATTTTTGCACACCCAAAAGCAGAGAGGTATATTATGGCAAAGAAACAGAAAGACGTCAGGCACCAGATTATTCTGGAGTGCACAGAGCACAAGGAGAGCGGCATGCCGGGTACTTCCAGGTATGTGAGTATGAAAAACAAAAAAAACACTCCCGAACGGCTTGAATTGAAAAAATTCAACCCCATTTTGAAAAAGATGACCGTTCACAGGGAAATAAAATAGTTGAACCATGGCAAAGAAAGTAGTAGCTACCCTTCAGACCAAGGGTAAAAGTATGGCAAAAGTGATCAGGATGGTGAAGGCTCCAGGAGCCAGCAGCTATACCTTTAAAGAGAATATTGTTCCCGCTGATGCGGTGAATGAGTTTCTTAAAAAATAACGGCCAATCGTATGGATATGGAAGATAACTTCTCCAGTTGATGGGGGAGTTATCTTTTTTTTCATACATACTGGTCATGTAAAGTTCGCAATCACCTTATTTATCAACACACAAGAATATTATGGGTATCTTCGGTATCTTTACACGCAAAGAGCAGCAAAGTCTTGAACGCGGTTTGACGAAAACGAAGGAGTCGTTCTTTGGAAGACTATCCCGCGCATTGGTTGGCAAGTCAAAGGTGGATGAAACCGTATTGGATGAGTTGGAGGAGATTCTTATTTCGTCTGATGTGGGAGTTGAAACGACATTAAGGATCATAAAAAAAATTGAAGAGCGCATCGCGCGTGACAAATACGTAGGCACATCGGAGCTCAACACCATTCTCCGTGAGGAGATTATCAATCTGTTGCTGGTTCATGAATCTGAAGATGCGGGTGACTTTGCGCCACCTGTGGGGATTAAGCCCTATGTGATCATGGTGGTAGGTGTGAACGGTGTAGGAAAAACAACTACGATTGGCAAACTGGCACACCAGTTCAAGAACCGTGGACACAAAGTGCTGTTGGGTGCTGCCGACACCTTTCGCGCCGCTGCGGTGGATCAACTTACCGTCTGGTCAGAACGTGCCGGCGTTCCACTCATCAGGCAAAGCATGGGCTCCGACCCCGCCTCCGTCGCTTTCGATACCCTGCAATCTGCTATTTCCCAGCAAGCTGATGTGGTAATCATCGATACAGCAGGGCGACTGCATAACAAGGTGAACCTGATGAATGAATTGTCGAAAATACGCAAGGTGATGCAAAAGGTGATCCCTGATGCCCCGCATGAAATACTACTTGTGCTTGACGCATCCACAGGCCAGAATGCCATTGAACAAGCCCGTCAGTTTACCTCCGCTACCGAAGTCAATGCACTGGCGCTCACCAAACTCGATGGCACCGCCAAAGGAGGTGTCGTCATTGGTATCTCAGACCAATTCAATATCCCTGTAAAATACATCGGGATCGGTGAAAAAATTGATGACCTGCAACTGTTCAACAGAAGACGATTCGTCGAGTCTATCTTTACCGGA
>SKPS01000329.1 GCA_007119395.1 Lentimicrobiaceae bacterium | reverse complement strand
CTCAAAAATTGATGATACGGCAAATATACAATATATTCACCGCAAATTTGCGGTGAATTTTTTATTTTTTCACCGCAAGCAAAACCAATCTTGAACGTCCACATCCAAAAACTAGGCAGAAAGGCGCTGAAACCCTGACTTCACAAGCGTTGCAAACAGCAATACGACTTCGTGTGTTTTAAGATCATTGAGGCTAACTCTGTTATTTCTATGAACAAAGTTCTTTCTGCGCGCATCAGGGTAATTTCACCGAATTTCTGCGGGAATCAAACCCGAAAGGGTAAGAAGAATATAACCAAATAGGTTTATTAATCCACAAAGGCCTCCATGGCTTTCGCAAAGGCCGCGAAGACCCTCTTTGTGTACATTGTGCCTACTTTGTAACCATTGTGGTTAAAAAAAAACGATTTTGCAGAGATGTACCCCTTTCGTATGGCACACTCAACCTCCCGTATCGTAAACGTTGTATACGGGATTGCTCCTAGGGTATAAGCACCTTATAATCAGCACCTAAAAAAGATTTGGCCGTTTACTGGTAGAGCAGGTATTTCTCTCTGGTGTGGTGAAATGCTTCGAGGGCAGGTTGCCAGCTTTTTCTGATTTCGTGTTCAGGTGTTTTGTTGATGATCTGCTGCTTGAGCTGGTCGTTGCCTGCCAGCAGGTTGAAGGAGGATGTGAAGAATTTTGTTCCACCTCCCACTTCGTGGTACATTCTTATGAGCCAGGTTAGATCCAGTGAGTCGAGTTGAGAAGATCCATCGGGTTGTTGCCCGTTGAGGAGCCAGCCGTGGCAGGTTTCACCGAGGAATTTCGGGTTTTCGCTTTTCCCGGGGATGCTTCTCGGCACAAAGGTGGTATCACCGGTTTTCACGGCGGGGTGTCCGATGAGCCGGAAGGGGGAGTCGGTGCCCCGTCCGACCGACGCTACGGTGCCTTCGAGCAGACACACAGAGGGATACAGGTATATGGCGTCCATATCCTGCAGGTTGGGCGAAGGGTTTACCGGGAGTTGGTAGATGGTATTTCTGCTGTAGCCTTTCATGGGTATCCATTTCAACACACATTGTATCCCATTGTCGAGCCACCCTTCTCCATTGATCATCCGGGCATATTCGGCCATGGTCATGCCGTGTACCAACGCCACCGGGTGCATTCCGATAAAAGAGCGGAACCGGGTGTCCAGCACAGGGCCGTCGACGTAATGCCCGTGGGGGTTGGGTCTGTCGAGAACCAGCACCGGGATCCCCGATTCGGCACATGCTTCCATGACATAATGGAGGGTTGAAATGTAGGTATAAAACCGTGCACCCACATCCTGAATATCGAACACCATAATGTCAATGTCTGCCAAATCAGCCGGTGAAGGTTTCTTGGTGCGGCCGTACAATGAGACCAGAGGGAGTCCGGTGGCGGCATCAACGCCCCCCTCTACCCTGCGCCCTGCCTCAGCCTCTCCGCGAAAGCCGTGCTCTGGACTGAAAACCCTGACCACATCCACACCCAGTTGTAACAAGGTGTCAACCAAATGCACACCACCCACCACGGTGGTTTGATTGCCGGTAATCCCTACACGCTTCCCCTCAACCATCGACAGCAACAACGGTATCTGATCAGCCCCGGTTTGCAAACCGTCCGAGACAGAACCGTTGTCAACAAACCCGGAGGGGCTCCCCTCATCACCCCGGTTGTTGGCATGACAGGAGGAGCCAGACACCATGAAAAACATCCATGTTAACAGAAAAAAGAGAACAGCACTACGATGCATACATAGTTGATTTTGATTATACCTCTCAGCCAACCCATTGTCTTGAAAAAAGATTCCGGTTCAGGAAACCCTGAAACCTGCTGAAACTTCTCTGCAAGCCGGGTAGGGCTGGCCTGTTATCCGGCAAAGATACGTTGAAATGGGGATTTCCGTTGGGCAATGGGTGATGGTATTACAAAGATTTCTATTTTTGCCGAAAAGGGAACAGGTTGAAAGCAGAGCTTTTTATTGTACAGCGGATCTTCAAAGGTGGCAAGGGTTCATTCACCCGGCCCATCATCAACATTTCACTGGCCAGTGTAACCCTGGGCATTGCTGTGATGTTGCTATCTGTTGCCATATTAAAAGGGTTTCAGCACGAGGTGCGGGAGAAGATCATTGGCTTTGGCGCCCACATACAGGTCACCTATTTCGACAACAACAGTTCCTTCGAGTTGGAACCATTGTGGTACGACACGCTGTTGGCGTCAGAAATCATGGAGATACCGGGAGTGGTGCATGTGCAGCCATACGGTATCAAAGCTGCGATCATCAAAGCCGATGAACAGATTGAAGGGATTGTACTGAAGGGTGTGGGGCCTGAATACCGGTGGGACTTTTTCAGCGACAAGCTGATATCGGGGAGTTTGCCTGAGCTCGACACGATGACGAGAAGCAACGAAGTGCTCATCTCCCGAGCCACGGCACAGAAGCTGGGATTCGAATTGGGCGACAGGGTGATTCTGCACTTTGTACAGGACCCACCCAGGTACCGCAGTATGACCGTTTCCGGTATTTAT
>SKPS01000369.1 GCA_007119395.1 Lentimicrobiaceae bacterium | reverse complement strand
TTGATGGTAAGGATGATGAGTGTATCGCATCCTGAGGGAGCCGGTGTGGTAAGCTGGAAGGTGCCTCCGTTGGCGAAGGGGTTCCCGCGATACCATAATGTATCGCCCTGACAGAGGTCAAACTGCACGAAGAGGGAGTCGGCTGATAATACATCGAGTGTGAGCGCCACAATGGAGTCGCAGCCACCGGTACCGGTGTGGGTTTCATGGTAGACCCCGGAGGTGGTTAGTGGTGTGGTACCAAACCACAGGGTGTCGCCGGCGCAGATGGTTTGATGCACAGTATGGAAAGGGGTGTATTCCCAGGCTCCCATATCGGGGAGTGCGAGGCTGTCGTTGTTGCCATCTACGATACGGGGGTTCCCGGCAATATCGAACAGGACATTCGAAGGCACCTGGGCGGTGTCACCCATATCGATACATGCAGAGTGGCAGGTGAGACTCCAGTCGGCAGCCAGCGCCTGATGCAGGTTTGCCGCAGTGTATCCCTGTGTCATAAACGGGTTTCTGAAGGCAGGATAGTTAAGCAGACTGGAAGCCCCGGTGTTGTGGTTTGTCAGTGCAATGATGCCCGGCCCGGCACTCATGCCGGTATACCCACCCTGTACTGCACAGTATGTAAACCCAATACCTGTTCCATTAAATTGAATCTGGGTGTTGTTGTTCCAGATAATGCTGTTGTTCACCGTACTGTTGCCAAAGCGACGTGTAACACCTCCCCCGCTGGAACCTGCATGGTTGCTTACAATCGTATTGCCTGTGGCATAACCCCCATAATACAGGTACAGCCCACCGCCCTGCAGAGTAGCTTGGTTGTTGGCAATCAGATTATTGATGGATTGCGCGTGATTCTCCAGGTAGATACCACCACCCATACGTCCGGTGTTGGCGATCACCCTGTTATGGTAAGACAGGCTACCTGTTTTCATAAAAACACCCCCTCCGTATTGTGCAGCGGTATTATTATAAACGAGAGAATGCTCAATGACCGGTGCAGGATCCGTTACGCTGGAAAAATGCAACAGATAGACTCCTCCCCCATGATCCCCCGAGGTGTTGCTGTGGATGGTGCAATGGCTGATCACGTTATCGCTCCACACGAAAAGCCCACCCCCTTTATCGGTTGCGTGGTTGTTTTTGATGACGCTGTTTCGGATGGTGAGACCACTGCGGGCATAGACCCCGGCACCGTCATCCTCCGAAGAAGCCGTGGGGTGGTTGGCATGGCCATCTGTGATGGTGAAACCATCTAACAGTGCATCAGAAACACCATGCTCAGCATAGACCACATGGTAGGAGTTATCGGCATTGGTTGTTGGAGCGCCCAGGTTGCCGCTGAGAATGGTCTCGTTGAGGCCGTTTTCACCAAAGTTGCTTCGCTGCTCTATGGAGGTCTCAATACCGGAAAAACCACCATATAGCGCTACATCGGTGCGCATATTGAACGATCTCTTCCGTGAATCCGTGGTGTCGTTGTCAAACGGTTCTGTCGGAAGATAGATGCCGGCAGCCACCCACACCTGACCACCACCAATAACTGCCAACTCATTGATGGCGTTCTGAAGCAGCAACCCTGAATATGCATCGCCCCAAGAGGTGCCATCCATATTACCGCTACCCTGAACCGTAACATAACGAATGGTTTGTGAGAACAATGAACCCGAAATCAGCAAAAAAAGAATCAAAAAAGCAGCAAAGTTTTTCATCAGCAAAAAAGAAATGAAGTGAACAAAAATTTTGGAACCACAACTCATCAAAGCATCTCATGATAAAACAACAACCATGAGGGGAAACTCCCTCATCCTGCGATAAGTTCCAGAAAACCTAACAGGAAGCAAAAGGAATATCCAACTACCAGGATCGGCAGAAAGACAACTTCGAGATGATTATTCCGGGGGCAAAGATACCCTATTTTCGCCAGCTACCCAAGCCGAACAGGCCACGTTAACAAGAAAAACCGATCAAAAAGAATAAGATATTGTTACGGTCAGCCAGCGGGATTTGTCATGGCTTCAATATGCTATCAACAAAAAGTATTGTTGATAAGAATCTTTTACCACGATTCAACCGGCAGGAAAAGCAGGTTAAGCCGGTGCTGTATCAGATGAATCCTTCAGTCGAGCTATGTTGATCTGATTTTTGATGGCAGACTTGTGATGGAGCTTAACAAGAATATAAGGAGCTTATTGTCAATTATCCCAAGGTGTTTGTGCCGTTTATTCACGCAGTCTGCTCCTTATTTGATTTACTCTTTGACGAACCTCATCAACTGCATCTTCTGCCCTGAACAGAGGCGAGTTGTTGTTGCGCAATGCACCTACAAAGCCGTTGGTGCCTGCAATCCAAATCTGATCCTCAGAAAGAACCAATATAGAGCGGATATCAGCTTGAATGGTATTTTCTTCGATCAGCGGATTCCATGTGATGCCACCATCTGTTGACTGATACACCATGCTTCGTGTAGCCAGCCATCCGGTTTCCAGTGTCGTGAAGTGGCACTCTACGATGTTCAAACCAGTAGGGAGGGGGCGTTCAACAACGGTGCCGTCGGTAAGGTTATAAAACAACCAGCTTCGGTTAGTGCGCATCACCAGTGTCGTGTTGTTGATACGTTGAAGGGATGCCATCCGATTCCATGTTGACATGGGTAGTGTAACCTGTTCCCAGGTCAGCCCCCCATCGTTGGTTTTGTACAATCGGTCCCAATCAATTGCATAGGCAACTTCGGGGCTCTCAAAAACAAAATCACGAAAACTGTACTCTTCTGCATTTCCAATCCTGGACCAGGTTGCACCTCCATCGCTGGTTCGATAGACTGATGAGTATTGCCGGCCAAATGGCTGATGCCCTACCATCCACCCCTGCTCTAAGCTGATCATTTGGGTTCTTTTCACTGTGAATGGTTTGATGAGATCGGGGAATACTCTCTTCATCCTTTCGAGTTCCACTTCAGAATCTGCTTCAACCTTTTGAGTAAAGTCCTGATGCGACCAGTTCATGCCACCATCACGGGTTGAGAACAATGCCCCGTTATTGGCTGAAATCCACCCTATATTAGGTGTGAGAAACGTTACACTTTGCAATCGGATCCCTTCAACCGGCAGTTGGATCTGTTGCCAACTGCTGCCTCCATCTCTGGTTTGGAAAACAGTAGATTCTTCACCTACGACCCACCCCATACCGGCATGAAGGAATTGCACATCGGTAATTGTTGGATCGGGTTCATCACGATCAGCAATCCAGGTCTCTCCTCCATCCAGGGTGCGAATTATCCCGTTAGAGCTGGCAATCAGCCCATTGTTTTCGTCATGAAACCACATACTGTTAATGGTTCGATTGAAGGGGAGGGGGAGTTCCTCCCAGGTTTTACAACCATCCTCAGACAAAAACAGCTTGCCCCGACCAAAGACATCCCCGAATCCGAGCACTCTGTCGGGCCTTAAGAACACAGTTCTTATTGTTAAATACTCCAATCCGTCTTGAAATTCATCATGTTCAATTGGGCTGTTCCGCCTGTGCCAGGTGGCTCCGCCGTCAGTGGTGAGCAACGCAAAATCATCGGGCTGGTTCGCAATAATCAACCCATGATCAGTGTCATAAAAAGTGATGCTTGCTAACACACCATAGCGATATACAGAATCTTCAAACCCTTGCGACTCCTTCCATGTAAAGCCACCATCATCTGTTATAAGCAAACGGCTCTTAAACGATTCACCATCTGGGAATAAAAGCAGCCGTCCATACAGTTTGTCTTCAAAATGAATGGCAGTAATAGATCGCCAATCTGAAGGATCAGAGATTTTACTCCAACTGATTCCTCCTTCGGTGGTTGAAAACCGCCCTTCTGCCGCAGCAATCCAACCATTTTCAGCATCGATAAAGTGCACATAACGTATGAACGATTGCACCTCCTGAATCGACTTATCCACCCAGGTGGTGCCGCCATCCTTTGTCGACAAAACAGTGCCCTGTATCCCAACGATCCAGCCACGATCACGTGATACAAACGTAACAGAACCCAGGTCTACAGGCTTCGGGCTTTTTTGTTCAACCCATGTAAGGCCCCCATCACGCGTATGCTTGATCAAACCTCTCCTGCCGGTAGCCCATCCATATTCAGCATCATAAAAATAGAGATCCCTCAGATGTTCGGTCTCGATTTTGGCGTTTACCCCGTGTTTCAACTCAAACGACCAGGGTTCATTTTGTGCGTTGACAGAAACATAGCCAATGAATATTCCGATAACGATAAGCGCCTGTGTTAAATACTTATGCATAATGATCTTGTTTTTGAGTACGTTTCAATATGATTTTTTTCAAGGATCTGTTCATATCCCTGATCCAGCAGGTTGAACAGCCTTGGTTAAAACTACGGCCCGTCCTGGCAGGATGACCGAAGAGGGTAAATTCGGTTCTGCAGTTAAAACGGTTTGTTGAAGAGTTCAATTTGAAAGAAGAGACCATCAAATCCGAAGGCAGAAGACAATCCGTCCATTTCGGGGCCCGGCAACGGGCTTCTGTCTTCATTGGCTGTCTTTCTGTAGGGCCCCCACAGTTCATAGCTGATATTTGATGAGCGCATCTGCCTGTACCCCAGCACCAATGCTACTCCGGAAGATTCAGAAAAGGTGAACCCAAACCGGGCATAAACGCTTTGGGTCATCGACGACCCAATCACGTAGAACTCTGAGTCTTGGTTATGCATTCGACAGAATGGCGACTCAGACTGGAAGTCTTCCGCGGTGCATCCTGAAAGAGAAGATGACTGGATGATGATTTGTTGGGCGCCATCGAGCTGGAGGTTGCCCAGGTTTCGCTGTTGACCAGTCCACCCGAAGCTATAGCCAGCATTAAAGGATAGCCTTCCGGAGGCAAACATCACTTCCGGGCCAATGCCAAGCCAACCGCCAAACCCTCCGTTAAAGCTGAGGCCCAGTAACGTCATGGCACCGAAGGCGAGTGTTTTGTCATCTGCTATTTCAAACGTCAAAAACCCGGGGAAATATCCCAGCCAAAACCCTGCGTCAAGGTTGAGTTTTTGGTTATCTGAAGAGGGGGAGACGATAGCGTCTACACCATCCGGAACCATAATAACTACTGAGTCATCTCCTCTTTGATATCCGATCTGACTGATCAAAACAGGGCTTCCGTCAAGTTGGTAGTTCAAGGCAGATGTGCCAAAAAACAATCCGGCATACATGCCTTTGGGGTTTTCATGGTCATGGTTGTTGTTGACCCTGGATGCAGGCAGCGAGGGGAAATACTTACTGCGGTTGTTTTCATTTGAAAACAGCGAACCGTTGTTTTCGTGCCCGGCAACAAAATACCGGGCATTCAAATCTGTGCAAAACAAAATAGCTGCTACCATAATAATGGTAAGCGAAATCACTCTTCTTTTCATTGTTATGAATTTTGGCATATAATTAAAAATCATTATTTGATTGGCATATGTTGCTTCATTTAGTAGTCCTTTATGCACCGTACAGAGAGTCCGTAAGCTCGGTTGAGGCCGCTTGTCATGTGGGCATCGGCACTGCCGAAGTACAGGCGCCTTGAGCCAGCAAAGTAAGTCGTGCTTGACCAATACCTACCAGAGGAGCCAACGTGTTGTAGCGAACCATTGTTGCGGTTACGGAGGCCCGCCACGGGCAATTTTAGGGGAGAGTCGAAGGCACCGGCATAGTCTTGGCTGCTCCAGCTTAGTCGTTCTGCGGTTAGTTCGGCTTGAGTAGGTAAACGGTAGCCTGTTGGACAAGGGTTGTTCACCCCGTTTACACCCTGCCACAGGTTGGTGTTTTGCGGACTGCGCCAATCCCAAGGACCACTCATACCAACAATAAAGTTTCCATGTCCCGGTTGATCAGTTGTGCTGAGGGTGGTTGTAGTATCAGAATTACGGCACTGGTGGCCATCAGCGAACCGGCCCCACTGGTAAAGATCACCGTATGAAGCTGAATCGGTACTGCTTGTGGCTGCCTGTGATGCACCCAGATTGCGGTCCATCCAGGTTCTACCGGTAAGAGGGTTGGTTACATCTACAACAGCAGTGGGGTTGGCGGGATCACAATGTGCATAACCGGCCGGATAACATCCAACTGTTTTGGTAGTTACCAACAGGGTGCTCGCAGGCCCTGTGCCGTCGTTGTTTGATGGAACCACTTCTATAGCACCCGGATCTGTACCAGCTGTAACAGTGATCTGATGGGTTCCCTGCCCGGCGGTGATACTCCATCCGGTGGGGACACTCCATGTGTAGGTTACACCCGCATCCTGAGTTACATTATATATTAACCCGGTTTCATTTTCGCATGGATCGGTTGGTCCGTTAATGGGTGATGGTTGTGCGGGGGGAGCTGGGGTGGCAACATCCTTTATGCAGCGAACAGAATGTCCCCGAACTCTATGATAGGCTCCTTGGATAAAATTGCTGTTAGTGAATCCGAGAACCCATGAACCTTCCGGATGATTAGCAGACCAGAAATAGGCCGTGCTAGACCAATAGATACCTTCAACACCAACTTGGTCAACATTTCCGATTACGGTTCGGACTCCTGCCAAGGGCAGCTTTAGCGGTGATGCAAATGCACCGGCCGCATTGTAACTTGTCCAGCTTGAACGTTCGTCGATTAATTCTGCGTATGATGGCAGCCTATAACCATTGGGGCATGGATTGTTGACGCCACCCACCCCCTGCCAGAGGTTGCTGTCTTGGGGGTTACGCCAGTCGGCCACTGCAGAAGAGATAGTAATAAAGTCTCCATGTCCTGGATGGTCAGAAGTGCTTGGTATGTTGGTAGTGGCAGAATTGCGGCACTGGTGGCCATCGGCAAAGCGGCCCCATTGGAAGAGGTCTCCGTAGGCGTCAGCATCGGTGCTGCTTGTCGCTGCCTGTGCTGCTCCCAAATTTCTGTCCATCCATATTCTTCCGGTAAGAGGGTTGGTTACATCCACCACTGCAGTGGGATTGGCGGGGTCACAATGAACGAAGCCGGTAGGGTAAGATGGTGGCGGTGCGCAAACCTGCGTGCTGACAGTAAGACTTTGAGAGAGTCCGTTGCCGCACACGTTCGATGGAGTTACTTCAACGTCTCCTGAGGCGCTGCCTACGGCAACGGTGACTTCATGGGTGCCCTGACCTGCGGTGATCGTCCAGTCAGAAGGCACTGTCCAGGAATAATCTACCCCTTCATCAATAACACTGTAGGTTTCTGTAGCACCTTCGCAGGGGTTGTCGTCACCGTTGATAACGGAGGGCTGTGCCGGAACAGCTTGTGTGGTAACAGCCAGCGTTTGAGAGGGGCCCGCACCATCGTTATTGGTTGGTACAACCTCAATATTACCCGGATCTGCACCAGCAGTTAAAGTGATCTCATGGGTTCCCTGCCCTGAAGTAATGCTCCATCCAGAGGGGACTATCCAGGTATAGGTTACCCCTGCTTCCTGCACAACACTGTATATTAACCCGGTTCCGTTCGCGCATGGGTCGGTTAGTCCGTTGATGGGAGATGGTTGCGCGGGTGGGGGATCGGCCTTAATACAACGCAAAGAGTTCCCAATTGCTCGGCCGGTGCTACTTATTTGGGCATGGACACTGAGAAATATGAGGTACCTTGATTGGGGACCGATAACTGTACTCGACCAATAGGTTCCGTAAGAGCCAACAACGCTAAGAGAACCACTACTGTTGCTGCGTTGGCCCGCCATGGGCAACCTAAGCGGTGAGGCAAAAGCGCCAGATGCGTCAGGGCTGTGCCAGCTTTGCATTTCAGCACTTAACTCTGCTTCTGTTGGCACTCTGTATCCAGTAGGACAAGGATTATTAATGCCATTTATTCCATTCCACAGATTATGGTCCTGTGGGTTGCGCCAATCCCAAGGACTGTTGGGTGCTAGGATGAAATCCCCGTGACCCGGCTGATCGATGGTGCTGAGTATGGTGGTGGTAGCAGAACTGCGGCACTGGTGGCCATCAGCAAAGCGGCCCCACTGGTAGAGGTCGCCGTATGACAGGGCATCTGTACTGCTTGTGGCTGCCTGTGATGCACCCAGGTTGCGGTCCATCCATGTTCTCCCGGTGGTGGGATTGGTGACATCCACCACAGCAGTGGGACATGCAGAGGTGCTTTCAGTCATAACCAGTTCCGGTGAAACACCACAGTCGTTGTATGCCCAGAGATATCTGGTGTATGAAACGCCACAGTCAGCACACAAAAGACCTGTTTCGTTATAGGATGTTGCCGTACCCATATCCATAGCGGTTGCATAGTCGTTGGTGGTGTTCCATTTGTAACCGTTGGCTCCGGCAACGAGGTTCCAATTCCACTCAATCTTATCGCTATCCACAACATGGCTATCTGCAACAGGCGTTGCCAGAACAACATGGGTAGTAACGGCCAGCGTTCGTGAAGATCCGTTGCCGAAGGCATTGGATGGTGTTACCTCAATATCTCCCGCTGCAGTACCGGCGTCAACAGTGATCTCATGGGTTCCCTGTCCTGCAGTGATTTGCCATCCGGTCGGGACTGTCCAAGCGTAGGTAACACCTGAAAACGGGGTTACATTATATATTAATCCGGTTTCATTTTCGCATGGATCGGTTGGGCCGTGGATGGGGTATGGTTTTGTCGGGGGAGAAGGTATGACAACATCCTTAATGCAACGCAAAGATAAACCGATTGCTCGCATAGGGTTCCACATGTCAGTATCGGTACCGGAGAAGCGCAGTGACCTTGAGTAGAAACCGGAAACAGTACTCGACCAATAGCTGCCGCTAGAGCCAACAGCGCTAAGAGAACCACTGCTGCTGCTGCGTTGGCCCGCCATGGGCAACTTTAGCGGTGAGGCAAAAGCCCCGGCTGCGTTGTTTTGGCTGCTCCAGCTCAACACCTCGTCATTTAACTCAGCTTCGGTGGGCACTCTGTAGCCTGCAGGGCAGGGATTGTTTACTCCGGTCTCTCCTTGCCATAGGTTGGTGTTTTGCGGGCTGCGCCAATCCAAAGGGTGACCCATAACAACAATAAAGTCTCCATGCCCCGGCTGGTCAGTTGTACTGAGTGTGGTTGTAGTGGCAGAATTGCGACACTGGTGGCCATCGGCAAAGCGGCCCCATTGGAAGAGGTCGCCATAAGCGTCAGCATCTGCACTGCTTGTGGCTGCCTGAGATGCACCTAAATTTCTGTCCATCCAAATTCGTCCGGTAACAGGATTGGCTACGTCAATTATTAATGTTGGGTTGGCGGGATCACAATGCACATAGCCAGCCGGATATGGATCCGGTGCACACACCTGCGTGCTGACAGTAAGACTTTGAGAGAGTCCATTGCCGCAAACATTCGATGGGGTAACCTCAACATCTCCTGATGCACTGCCCACGGTCACGGTGATTTCATGGGTGCCTTGTCCTCCGGTGATCGTCCAGTCAGAAGGCACTGTCCACGCATAATCAACACCTGCATCGGTTACACTGTAGGTTTCAGTGTCACCTTCGCAGGGGTTGTCGTCACCGGTGATAACAGAGGGCTGTGCAGGAACACTTTGTATGGCCAGTGCCAGGTTTTGCGAGGTGCCGTTGCCACACATATTGGATGGGGTAACCGTGATGCTTCCGGAGGCATATCCTGCGATCACCGTGATTTCATAGGTGCCCTGTCCAACATCGATGATCCAGTCTGAGGGGACATCCCAAGTGTAGTGATGTCCTGCGTCAACCACAGCATAGGTCAGTCCGGGAGTTCCTTCGCAGGGGTCGTTGAGCCCTTGAATGGCAGAAGACTGTGGGGGAACATCCTGTGTGGTAATCGTCAGAATGCGTGGTGTCCCGTTGCCGCAAAGGTTAGAGGGTGTTATCATCACCTCTCCGGAGTTGTACCCGGCATCAGCCACGATCTCTTCGGTAC
>SKPS01000140.1 GCA_007119395.1 Lentimicrobiaceae bacterium | reverse complement strand
TAAACTCCCTTCAATCTTCCTTCTCGCTGCCGATGGTGGCTTTGAGGTACTCTCTGTTCATCAGGGCGATGGTAGAGATGGAGATCTCTTTGGGGCATTCGGCTTCACAGGCGTACATATTGCTGCAGTTACCAAACCCCATTTCATCCATGGTTTTCACCATCGACTGCACCCTTCGTGAGGTCTCCACCCTACCTTGCGGCAGGTAGTGGAACTGCGCCACCTTGGCAGCCACGAACAGCATGGCCGAGGCGTTGGCACACGAAGCCACACAGGCTCCACAGCCAATGCATGAGGCAGCATCCATCGAGCGTTCAGCGTTGAATTTGGCCACAGGGATGGCGTTGGCATCAGGGATGCCTCCGGTGTTCACCGACACATAACCTCCGGCCTGGATGATCTTGTCGAAAGCGTTGCGATCCACAATCAGGTCCTTGATCACCGGGAAAGCCTTTGCCCGCCAGGGCTCAATGTAGATGGTGTCACCATCATTGAAAGAGCGCATGTGCAATTGACAGGTTGTGATGGCCGGCTTGGGGCCGTGCGGACGGCCGTTGATGAAGAGGCTGCAGGTGCCACAGATCCCTTCACGGCAGTCGTGGTCGAAAGCGACAGGGTCTTCATCCTGCTCTATCAGTTGCTGATTCAGCACATCCAGCATTTCGAAGAAAGAGCTGTCGGGTGACACCCCCGTGACCTCGTAGGTGGCGATCCTGCCACGGTCGGCAGCATCTCTCTGCCGCCATATCTTTAACGTAAGATCCATTCCTTTTTCCATATCCTGATGATCTCTCTATTTGTAAACTCTTTGTTTCAGTTCAACCACCTCGAAGCGTAGTGGCTCTTTATGGAGTGCCGGTTCGGCGGCGCTGTCATCGCCCGTTGCTCGCTGCCAGGCTGCCACAAAAGTGAACTGCTCGTCGTCACGCAACGCCTCCCCCTCTTCCGTCTGCATCTCTTCACGAAAATGGCCACCACACGACTCGCGGCGCATCAATGCATCCTGCATCATCAGACGCCCCAGCTCCACAAAATCTACCAAACGCGCTGCCTTCTCCAGCTCCGGATTGTACTCCGTGGTACTCCCGGGGATCTTCATGTCAGTGTGTATCTCGTGCTCCAATGCATCAATCAGCTCCAAACCCTTCTTCAGACCCTCTTCCGTACGCCCCATGCCACAGTATTCCCACATAATGTGACCCAGCTTCTTGTGTAGCTGATCCACACTCTGCTTGCCACCTATGTTCATCAGCCGGTCTATCATCTGTACGGTTTCATCATACGCCTCCTGAAAAGCGGGCTCTTCTGTGGTCAACCTCGGTGTATGTATCTCTCCTGCCAGGTAGTTGCCGATGGTATAGGGGAGAATGAAGTACCCGTCGGCAAGACCCTGCATCAGCGCCGATGCACCCAGCCTGTTGGCACCATGGTCAGAGAAGTTTACCTCCCCGATGGCATACAGCCCCGGGATGTTGGTCATCAGCTCGTAATCAACCCACAATCCACCCATGGTATAGTGCACTGCCGGATAGATCATCATCGGAGTGGTGTAAGGGTCTTCACCGGTGATCTGTTCATACATCTGGAAGAGGTTTCCGTAGCGCGCTTCGATCACATCCTTGCCCAATCTTTCCAGTGACTCTTCGAAATCGAGATAAACGGCCAGTCCGGTGCCAACGCCAAAGCCGGCATCACACCTCTCTTTGGCAGCCCTTGAGGCCACATCACGTGGCACCAAGTTGCCGAAAGCGGGATAGCGCCGCTCCAGAAAGTAGTCGCGTTGTTCAGCGGGGATGTCAGCCGGGGTGATCTCTTTTCGGCGCAGCTTCTCCACATCCTCCTTACGTGCAGGCACCCAGATACGGCCATCGTTACGGAGGCTCTCACTCATTAAGGTGAGTTTGCTCTGGAAGTCACCATGCACCGGAATACAGGTGGGATGGATCTGCGTAAAGCATGGATTGGCAAACAAAGCGCCCTTACGGTATGCTTGCCACGCCGGTGAAACATTGCTCCCCATGGCATTGGTGGAGAGGTAAAACACATTGCCGTAACCACCGGTGGCCAATACCACAGCGTGGGCGGTGTGCTTCTCGATCTCACCGGTGACCAGGTTGCGGGTGATAATGCCCCGCGCCTTGCCGTCGACCAATACCAGGTTCAGCATATCATGCCGGGTGTACAACTCCACAGACCCCAGATGCACCTGACGGCTCAGGGCTCCGTAGCACCCCAGCAACAATTGTTGCCCCGTTTGCCCACGGGCGTAAAAGGTACGTGATACCTGGGCGCCGCCAAACGACCTGTTGTCAAGCAAACCACTGTAAGTGCGGGCAAAGGGGATGCCCTGCGCCACACATTGGTCGATGATCTCATTGCTCACCTCAGCCAAACGATATACATTCGCCTCACGTGAACGGTAGTCGCCACCTTTTACCGTGTCGAAAAACAAACGGTCAATGCTGTCACCATCGTTGGGATAGTTCTTGGCACCATTGATACCACCCTGCGCCGCTATACTGTGCGCCCTGCGCGGACTGTCCTGGTAACAAAAT
>SKPS01000294.1 GCA_007119395.1 Lentimicrobiaceae bacterium | reverse complement strand
TGAAATCAACCTTCTCGCCAATCTTCCCTACCTGCTCAGCAACAGCTTCCGCAACAGTACGCCCACCAAGATCCATCGCCTTTAATGCAGCCAGGTCAGCAGGCTTCTGCTGAATGGCCAGTGTAAGAACCTCGTTGGCAAACCTGCCGAAATCTTCATTCTTCGCCACAAAATCAGTCTCACAGTTGAGCATCAAAATGCAACCATAAGTCTTTGAAGAATCAGTACCTGCCAATACAAAACCCTCGTTTGCCTCACGATCAGCTCTCTTCTCAGCTACTTTCTGACCCTTCTTCCGCAACCAGTCAATCGCTGCCTGCATGTCTCCGCCAGCCTCAGTTAATGCCGCTTTACAATCCATCATGCCGGCACCAGTCATCTGACGCAACTTGTTGATCTCCGACGCTGTAATTTTAGTCATATCCTCGTTTTTTATAATGTTCAAAAATTATTATTGGTTAAATCCTACTCCGCTGTCTGTATCAAACTGCCTTGCTGATCCCTGTGCTCATGGCAACAACATCACTTTACCGGCATAAATCGATTGCAGGCAGAATCAGTCACTACTCATCGGACGTCTTGTCCTCAACAACGGTCTCCTTATTCGAGACTTCAGCTGTGTCTGGCCTCTCATCCGACGCACCTTTCGCCTTATCCATTTTACGCTCAGCCAAACCATCTTCAATCGCTTGTACCATTAAATCAATAATGATAGAAATCGACTTGGCGGCATCATCGTTGGCAGGAATCGGAAAATCCACCAATGTGGGATCCGAATTCGTGTCAACAATGGCAAAGGTGGGGATGTTTAACTTCCGGGCTTCTGCCAATGCAATGTGCTCCTTGATGATGTCAACAATAAATAGAGCCGATGGAAGTCTGTTCAAATCAGAAATGCTACCAAGGTTCTTCTCAAGCTTGGCACGCTCACGTGTGATCTGCAAACGCTCACGCTTAGAAATGTTGTTCCACGAATTGTCAACCATCAACTTGTCAATGGATGCCATCTTCCGAACCGCTTTGCGAATGGTGGCAAAGTTGGTTAACATGCCTCCCGGCCACCGCTCCGTTACATACGGCATACCCGTCGTGCCAATTTTCTCCGCAACAATCTCCTTGGCCTGCTTCTTCGTGGCCACAAAAAGAACGCGCTTGCCAGACTTGGCAATCTGACGCATGGCCGCTGCCGCTTCGTCAATCTTGGCCATCGTCTTGTGTAAATCAATAATGTGGATGCCATTGCGCTCCATGAAAATGTAGGGAGCCATGTTGGGGTTCCACTTCCTCTTTAAATGCCCGAAATGTACTCCGGCATCCAATAACGCCTCAAATGTTGTTCTGTTACTCATGTTCATTGGGTTTGTTTACCTTCTTAAAAAAACAATCACCGAGTAGCCCTGTTGCCAGGAGTCTCAGTGATTTAGATACTAAACAAATTATCTCTGCATAATATCGAATCCTATCGCTTGCTGAACTGAAACTTCTTCCGTGCCTTCTTCTGACCTGGCTTCTTACGCTCAACCATCCTGGGATCCCTGCGCAAAAGACCTTCAGGCTTCAATACCAAACGGTGCGCAGGCTCAATCTCACATAAGGCCTTGGAAATACCAAGCCTTACAGCTTCCGCCTGACCCTTGAAACCACCACCGTCAACGTTCACCCTGATGTCATACTTGCCAGTGTTCTCAGTGAGTACCAATGGCTGCTCAATCGTGTAGTGAAGTAATCCCGTGGTGAAATACTCCTTGTAATCCTTGTTGTTGATGATGATCTGACCAGCACCGGGTTGAATATACACCCGCGCTACGGCAGTCTTACGCCTGCCTGAAGTGTTGATTACTTCCATGTTCTATTTAATGATTTCATTAATGTTGATCTCTCTCGGTTGCTGACCCGCATGACTGTGGTCGCTACCAGCATATACATATACGTTCCGGAATAACTCGCGGCCTAAGCGGTTCTTGGGAAGCATCCCCTTGATGGCATGCTCTAATACACGCTCAGGAAACTTCTTCATCACCTCCGATGCACTCCTGCTGCGCTGACCACCAGGGTAACCGCTGTGACGAATGTACTCCTTGTCATCCATCTTGTTGCCCGTGAAAACAACCTTGTCCGCATTCACAACAATCACATTGTCACCGCAATCTACATGAGGAGTATAATAAGGCTTGTGCTTGCCACGTAATAAAATGGCAATCTTGCTAGCCAAACGACCAACTACCTGATCCGTCGCATCAACCAATAACCACTCCTTCTCAACAGTAGCAGCATTCGCCGACTTCGTCTTGTAACTCAATGTATTCATCCTATTCTGTTTTTTCTTCTATGGTCAAAATCCACCCAGGATTTGGGGCTGCGAAATTATAAACTTTTTTTTTCATGAGCAAATATTATCCCCTTATTTTTTCACCAACCCCAATGCAATAAGTTGGCTCCAGAAGAAACCTCTCACGTTTGCAAGGAATCCGTATTGCAGATGCGACCGCTGCCATTTGCCCAATAAAGCCAATATGCTATAAACACCGCCTTGAATAAGAACAATGATCAATGCCCGTCTTCCGATGGCATGGATTGCCAACTGAACAAACAACAACCGAGAAAATCAAGGGATTAATCGGGTCTCTTCGGCCTGAAGCACCTCCCTGTTGCTGTTGCTGATGAACGCAATGATACGGCTGTTCTCCGGAACGATATCTGAGTCCACATCCAGTGTGTAACTGAAACTGCGGCTGTCAACCAACTGCGGGTTGATCTGAACGCCCCAGGCACCGGTGAAACTCAAACGCAATACATGGTTGTGTACGTAGTCCAGTATGTCTGGGGTTGGCCCTATCGTTGGATCGTTGTTGTATTGGGGCTTCACAATACTGTCCTCTACCAACACCACGGTAATCGTATAGGTCTCGTCAGATGACGGCTCTGCTATTGATGTTTGTGTGTTCACCGTAATCTGTCCGGTGGTGGCATCCCATCCGGCAACCAGATCAATCCCCGCTTCAACAGGCTTGTTTAACTCCTCCTGAACCATCAATGCCCAGTTGCCGGGAGCAATTACACGACTGCCACTACGCTCCTTGCGATTCACTAATCCATTCGGAATACCAGAGTGTTCAAGACCGAAATAGTCGCTCCAAGCATCCCCGGTCTCTGTCGTGAAGTCATACAGATAGTGTGGCGGGAATGTTATCTTGGCCAACATGGTGGCATGAACCGCTATCATCACCAGATTCTCTCCGTAAACCTCTTTCAAATCTTCCATCAATTTGCTCGCTAACGGGCAGTTGGGACAACGGTGCCCGGTGTAATCCTCCAATAATACCTTCCGCTCCGTTTCAAGCTGAGCACTCTCCTGCCGATATGGCTCTTCCAGCACGTCACACCCCGTGAGCATTACCAGAGCCAGGCCAATATACAAAATGAAGTATCTCATAGATGTTGCTGTTATTCTGTTTCCTAAAAAGTACTGGTAACCGTCAGAGAGAGCCCACTCACTGCCGGCACAAACCGACATACCCCACCGATACAGATGATCCCCTCACGCTGGCGACCATAAGATGCCATCACACGGGTGCCCTGCTTCGTATATCCCAACGATACCATAATATAATGTATCTGCTTGTCCTCATCAGGATTGCCATAGTTCCACATATTCTGTACCGTGGCAAAAAATGACCTCCGGGTATACTCTACCAAACCCATCGCCCAACTACCCCTGTCCTGCTGAGTACTCAAATGCTGCGTCTCAAAACGGATCGCCTGCCTGTTCTGTAAACGCCACGTAAGATCCATCACAAAACTGTTCGACAACACATCCTCCTCGCCAACCTTCCCTTCAACCACGGCAATATTGTAGTGGATCCATGCATATAACAGTGTTAAACGTACGTTACGGCTCAACCTGCGTTGCAACTCCACGGAAATGTCTTCAAAATACTTCTCCCCCTCAGCCAGGTAATCGCTGGTGTAACCCATCGTGCCACTCTGCCCTATCGCAGTGTGCTCGTCAATAGGCTCCCTTGCAATATCCGTTATCCGAGAATAATACGCAGTGAGTTGGGTGCCGTAACGGCCGCCCAGTGTTGAACCCCGTTTGATGTTGTAACCAACTGATGCCATCACCCCGGCCTCCCCATTCGGCTGTGTGGCATAAGGGTACTGCGCCGGAAGCGAATAACTGTGCTGCCTGTTGATCGCAGGAAGATAATTGATCATCAAATCGTTCAAACCCGCTGTGCGATCACTCCTGAAACTCATGTTGTCAAGCCGCTTTAATCCTAATGAAAAAGCAAAGCCCCTGACCGAATATGACCCCAGTGCATATATCGCTTCACCCGGCTTGTAAATCATGCCATTGTCAGACGATGGATCATTGATCTTATATGTGTACTCACTCACCAGTGAAAAGGCTCCCCTGTTCAAATTGATCCGCCCTGCAAAACCAGCCGTGTTGCGCGGCGTAACATAAAAAGGATGGTTGTCGCGCTGATAACGGGTAAGAAAACTGCCTCCGAAAACAACGTTCGTTTTGCTTTCGCGAAACCGGCTAAAAACCTGGTTCATGTCCAGCTCAAAATCCATCCCCGTTAAAATGCCACGATCTGAATCCCTTGTCCATTTATCCCAATAAAGACGCTGAACACCCGAAATCATCTTGAATGATAAACCGGCAACCGGCCTCACTCGAAGCCTGAAACCATCCATCGCATTGTCATAGCCCAAAGCCCAGTCATGATAACTCCTGAACAACATCCCGTTGCCAAACTGCTCGTAAAAATTACCCGCCGTTAAATCCCATGTGTCATCATGATAGCGAACGTAACGATGCGCTACCCCCATCCCCTCAAAACGACGATCATAACCCATCAACGGCGGCGCAAAGTATTCATAACGAATGCCCGCCTCAAGGTTGTTGCTGCTGTAAAGTAAATTGGCGTACGCATTCATTGCTGTTCGACGACCAGCCAAAGTAGTATCATTGATGTTTAATTTCTCATCATCAATGTAATATTGAAAAGTGCTCTCAAAACTGCCACGGATTACACCGCCGGTGATCTGCCCCTGAAGGTATAGGGAGGTGACAATAAAAAACATGGTGAGTGCCTGTCTTATCATAATCCTAGATTGTTAGGGTATTGCCTTGAATCCACTACCGCTTACTGATGTTTTTTGATCACTTCGAACAGCTCCTCCTCATCACCTTCAGCATATGAAGTGTGCTGATATACAATCTCGCCACGATAAAACACAAAAGTATGAGGTGGTTGTGCCACATTCATCAATGTCCTGAAATCACTGTTGGGATCCAGATAAACCTCGAATTCCCAACCCCTGGCGTTTACAAGATTTCGCACCATATTGGTAGTGCGTGCATCATCAATTGAAACCGCCACAATACGAAAGTTGGCCTCTTCATCCCAGTCAGGCATCGCGTCATGGATGGCACTGAGCTCTCGCAAACATGGACGGCACCATGTGGCCCAAAACGCCAGCACCACAGGTACTGTGTCGCTTAGTAAATCCCTGGTGTTGATTACCCCACCTTCTAAAGTCCGCAGATCCGTTGAAGGGATTTGGTCAGAACGTACACCCGTTGTGTCCTGCCCGTAAACCGATGATGCAAGAATGAAAAACAAGAGATAGAAGCCAACTAGTTGTTTCATGGATGATCTGTTTATGAATGATGATTCGATTAACTTTTGAACTGCCAAAAGTACATAAAACTACTGAACAGTAGGTGCATGAATTGTGCCAATGGTTTTTTTTGAAAAAAAATTATCAGTATGTCAAGAATATGCTTTTCTTGCTTACCTTTGTTCGTTAAGTACCAAAATCAAACAAGATCATGAGAAAACGATTTTTATTTGTGTTCATTGCACTGTTTTTAACAGGCATGGCAGCAGGGCAGTATTATTACATCCCTGCAAACATCAATCCGAATGGTAACCCTGGAGGCTTGAACAATGACCAGGAAGTTCCCGTCGGGCCGGGGTTTCCTTCTGGATGGACCAACATTGACCCCATGGACAACTCTCCGGCATGGTCTGCCGTGCAAACCATACCGTTTGCATTTGAGTTTAACGGCCAACCCGTTACTCAATACAAAGTGACCAATACAGGCGTGCTGACCTTCACCACTTCAGCTACCACAGTGCCCGGTACAAACAACGGTGTTTTGCCGCATCCCTCAATCCCCGACAAATCCGTCTGTATATGGGGTCTCGCTTTCTCCGGAACAAACTCAAACGACCGAATATTTACAAAAACCTTCGGAACCGCTCCCAACAGGCAACACTGGATCCAGTACAATAGCTACAACTTCCCCAGTAACAACATGCAATGGACCTATATTTACATAGCCATTGTGTTGGAAGAAGGAACCAACAATATTTATGTCGTAGACCAAAGAAGCAACAACAAAGGGCCACAACCCAAAATGACCATCGGCCTGCAAATCGATGGATCAAATGCCATTATGGTTCCACCGTCACCAAACCACGGAGCATTGTCAAGTACCAGTAAAACCCCTGTTGATAATAGATATTATACCTTTATTCAAGGTACTCCCCCTGAACGTGACCTCGGAGTAACTTGGTTCCAGATCGGAAGCTTCCTTATTCTTCATGCAGGGCCATTCGAATTTAAAGGAACGGTTCAAAACTTTACCAATAACTTCGTAAGTAGCTATGACATCAACTATAGCGTAGACAACGGACCGCCTGTTACGTCGCACCAAACAGGTGCCGCACACCAAATCCCCGGGTACGGTCAGGAGTGGTTTATCCACTCTGTACCCTGGACACCACCCGGAGTGGGCGTCTATGAAATAAAAATCTGGGCCGATAACATCAATGGTGGTAACGATGAAAACAACAGCAACGACACCCTCTTTCGAACCATCGAAGTCTCTACCGCCTTTACACCCAAACTGCGCCTTTTCGAACAATTTACATCCTCTACCTGTGACCCTTGCAAGGATGCCAATGAAGTGCTTTATGATGTGCTCGATTTATATCCCAACCAATACGCCCTGATCAATTATCCGATGGACTACCCCGGTGCAGGTGACCCTTACCATACACCGGAATGTGATGTGCGTAAAACCTACTATTTTATTGACTCACTACCCGATATGGTGGTGCACGGAGATCGATACGTTGACCCGATGTATATCGATACCTTACAGTTCAACGACCTGGAAGATAGATCGTTTATGATGTTCAACCCGACACATACCATCGTCGATAATACCATAACGGTCACCGCATCCATTTTGCCATTCCAATCATTCGCCCAGGGAACACTTGTTGTCAGATTTGCTGTCGTAGAAAAAACTACCACGCAAAATGTCGGAACAAACGGAGAGACCCTCTTTAGAAACACTTTTAAAAAGTTCATCCCCAATCCAGAAGGAGTAAACCTCGGTATTCTACAGGAAGCTGTGTTCAAAACAATAACCCGTAGTCATACATTCACTACACCAAACACCATCGAAAACTGGAACAACCTTGCAGTTATTGTGTTTGTTCAGGATGACGCAACCAAAGAGATCTACCAGGCAAACTACTCAGAATTGATTGTCAACGTCGAGGAACCTACCGTGTCACAAGCCATCTTTAACCTCGCACCCAACCCTGCGCAAAACACAACCACTCTTCACTATCTTATGCAACAAGCCGGTGATGTGATGATCGATATCTATAACCTGAACGGACAGATCATCAGACAAATCCACCACAGGAACTTCCCTGCCGGAATGCACTCGGAAACCATCCGGCTAGAAGGCCTGAGCAATGGAGTCTATCTGGTTAAACTCAACAATGGTTCAACGGTTGAAACCAAAAGGTTGGTCGTTCAGTAATAAGGCCAGTGTCGGCTGATTGGTCTTGGGTTGCCATTGAAAGTACATCAAAATAGCCTGCAGGCCAGTTTATTAAACCAAAAAATGAGGCGCCCTGTTGAATTCTCAACAGGGCGCCTCTCGCGTTATATGCTTTTTGATGGGCTTTTCATTCAATTACCGGAGAACAACGACCGGAATCAATCAGGGCTTCAGAACCTGAAACCCAAGGTCATGATTACCGAAGTGATGTGATTCTCAATGAAAGCAGCATTTACCAAATGGGGGCTGTACATGAAATAGTCTTCGTCATAGGATGTCATCACAAAAGCGAAGTCCATGAAATAGTTCTGATCCCTGAAACCCATTCCGAAAGCCAGTGACCTCTTTTCAAAGTCGTTTAGATTGTCTTTGTAAGGGCTGCCATACAAAGCATAACCTGCCCTGAGTCTGAATGGATTAAGGTTGAGCTCGCCGCCTACCCTGATGTTCGAAGCACCTTTGTATGTAGAACGAATGTCGTGGTTCACCTCACTGAAATTATCGCCCCTGGCACGGAACCTGGCATCTGAATAGTCAACAAACTCATAATCGATGCCAATAAAACCATATTGACGGATCAAAACACCCAGGTTCACGTTTGCTCTCAGCGGTGTACGCAATGTGTAGTCGAAGCTGCCGCGTGGTGAGTTGGTAACATAGGTGTTTGATGCACCATTTGATGTGACTGTATGTCGCATGGTGCGACCATATGCATCACGCAAATTGAAAAAGGTAGGCGAGTGAACGGCCGCACCAATCCTAACCCAGTCGGTAGGACGGGCAATAATCCCCAACTTGAAGTTGATGCCCGATCCTGTGGTGTGCACATAGTCTTCTACAGCCAACGACCTGAATCCGGGAATACTGTCTTCAATGTCAACTTCACGGTATGTGGCATCCTCTCTGAAGTTCAGGGTCGGAAACCCCACTGTGCCACCAATGTATAAACGGTCGTCGTAGTTACCCCCGAACGTAAGTACCATTTCATTGATGGCCCCGGTGGTTTCAATATACTTTGATTGACCCACCCCACCGCTGGGCACAGCAGAAGTGTACCGAAGCCTGCCGTTGGGGTCACGAACAGTATCAGCCAAAAGATAGGTATCCCAGGCAAGCCAGGTATTGAAACGGTTCAAGTCCTCAGGATGAATGCCATCAGCCATCTCCTGATATTCATTGACGATCGAAGTGTGAAGGTTGTCCCCTTCTATGATCACATTGTTGTGAAAGTTGGCCAAACGGTTCATACCAAAGCCAAATTGAACTCTCTTCCATTTGCTCTGTGTGTTGTCATCACTGCCCATCGCAAACACGATCCCGGCATTTGCAATGTTCAGATTGAACTTTTCGTCCTCTCTGCCCATGCCGTTATAGGTTGCGTATGCATTGGCATAATGCAACGAAGGAGAAAAGGTGAGCTCCGAAGCCCGATATAGCCCAATACCGGCCGGGTTGGTGCTCAATGTGGAAAAGTCGGCACCTAGCGCACCAAAGGCTCCTGCAGCACCCATGCTACGGGCTGTGCCCCCGAATCCAAGCATCGAAAACCGCAAAGCATCGAATGGTGTCTGTGCCACGGTCAACAAAGACATACAAAGTATAGCAGAGACAAAAATGAGCTTTTTCATAATCCTGATAATTTGTTTGTTTATTTCTTGCTTATTATTTACTACCAGCCCGTTGAACGTCAAAAAACCAGCACGTCCTTAAAGCAATAGTTCTTTTAATGTTTCTGAATGGAGATATAATGGTGATTCACTTTACCAAAAAGCACTGTGAGTCCAATTAATCGTTCCGTAATTATCGTCTTCCACCACTTGATGAAGATCTGGAGGAGCTACCGCCACTGGACCTGGTTGCACCACCGGATGATCTGGAAGAGCTTCCTGATGAGAATGAGCCTCCGGACGACCTTGAGCTGGAAGATCGCGACGGTGTGTAGGATCCCCTGCTGGGGCTGGAGGATGATGGCCTGGTGGTTGTTCCTCTGCTAGGAGGAGAAGAGGTTGCCGGACGGGTTGTGGTGCCTCTGCTGGGTGGAGAGGTTGTGGCCGGACGTGTTGCAGATCCTCTGCTGGGTGCTCTCT
>SKPS01000337.1 GCA_007119395.1 Lentimicrobiaceae bacterium | reverse complement strand
TGTTTCCCATAATGTTTGATATTGAAACGTGATCATGACCGAATCATTCGGTTATTCTTCATGGGCAAAGTGATCGTTTGCCCGGTTAAGGTTATTTTTCAGTTTTTTTTTGATGAGATCGGGCTTCGGCATCGGTAAAATTAGTTTATTTGTAGTGTGTTTTGGTTTGCGTTCGATTCGCCCCACCGGAACATAGGCAAATATACACCAAAAAGGGAGTGGTTCTGCTAGAAGGTGTTAATTTATACAGAGTTTAAATAAGTGCGTTATGATGCATCGTGAATGGCCTTTTAATGCGTTGTTTTTCGAAGAGAACCGTCAACGGCTGACGAATCTGATGGAACCTGACACCATGGCAATTCTGTTCAGCAACGACCAGATGCCTCGCAACGGTGATCAGTATTTCCCGTTCAGGCAAAACTCCGATCTGTTTCATCAGACCGGCATAGACCAGGAAAAGACGGTTTTGATGCTTTTCCCGAACTGTCCGGCAGAACGTTACCGAGAAGCACTGTTTATTCTTCGCCCCGGTGAATTAACCGAGCGGTGGGAAGGGAAGAAACTTACCATCGAAGATGCCAAGACCATAAGTGGTGTGCGCAATGTCTACTACCTTGATGATTTTGATGCAGCCTTGCGCGAGGCAATGTACTATACAGAACAGGTGTATCTTGACACCCACATCTATGGCAAATTCAACCCCGATGTCAGCTCCAGGTCGTTACGATATGGGTTGATGATTCATGACCAATACCCATTCCATCAGTATCGTAGACTGGGGCCGCTGCTGGCCAGGGTGCGGGGTGTTAAAAATGACCTGGAGATTGGTGTGATGCGTGAAGCGAGCCAAATCACAGCAGATGCCTTCAGAAGAGTAGCACGAAGAGTGAAACCCGGTGTGGCTGAATACGAGCTTCAAGCTGAAATCGAACATGAGTTCCGTATACGTAAAGCCACAGGACATGCATTCCACCCCATCATCGCTACAGGTAACAACGCTACCTACCTTCACTACAACCACAACCGTGATGTATGTAAAGATGGTGATCTTCTGTTGATGGACTTTGGATGTGAACTCTATGGATACGCAAGCGACTTGTCAAGAACCATTCCGGTGAATGGTAAGTTCTCTGAACGACAGAAGGCAATCTACCTTGAGGTATTGAGTGTGCTGCAATATGCCAAGCCACTGTTTACCAGTGGAAATACCATATCCGGTATTCAAAAAGAGGTGAATGGACTGATGGAGGATGCTATGATCAGACTGGGACTCTTTACCGAACAGGATGTCAAAGAACAGGATCCTTCGTCACCTCTGTTTACGCGCTATTTCCCCCATGGGTTGTCGCACCATGTAGGGCTGGATGTGCACGATCCAGGGAAACGTCAAAGCCCCCTGTCGGAAGGGATGGTGGTTACCCTGGAACCCGGCATTTATATCCCTGAAGAACAAGTGGGTGTAAGAATTGAGACCCTGTTGGTCATCTCAAGACCCGGACCCATAGACCTGTTCGAAGACCTTGAAATAACACCCGAAGAGATCGAATTATTAATCAATACTTAAACAATACAAAGACTATGTTTGAAGCCAACGTTTATGCAAAAAGAAGAGCTGCTCTCAGTGCAGCTGTCAATGAAGGTATTATTCTGCTCCCAGGCAATACGGATGTTCCGTTTAACTATCCGGCCAATATTTATCACTTCAGACAAGACAGTGATTTTCTCTACTTTTTTGGTCACGATATGCCTGGCTTGGCCGGTGTAATTGACACCGAGGATGGCAGCGAAATCCTTTTCGGCAATGATGTTGATATCTCCTCCATTATCTGGATGGGACCCCAGGAACTGATCGCTGAAAAAGCTGCCCGTGTAGGTGTAAAGCAGAGTAAACCCTTGGCCGCTCTCGCCGATGTAATTGAAGAAGCCAAAAAGAAAGGCCGCACCATCCACTTCCTGCCGCCATATCGCGGTGAAAGCAAATTGATGTTGTACAAGCTGTTGGGTATCCATCCCGACAAACAGAAGGGTGCTGCTTCTGTAAAACTGATCAAAGCGATCGTTGATTTGCGTTCGATCAAAACAGAGATGGAGATTACCGAGCTGGAGAAAGCAGCGGAGGTGGGTTATGAGATGCATACCACGGCCATGAGAATGGCTGTTCCCGGTGCCCACGAACAGGAGATCGCCGGTATCATGGAAGGTATTGCCCTGAAGTATGGTGGCGCAGTTTCGTTTCCGATTATCCTGAGTCAAAACGGTGAAACACTGCACAACCATGACCACAGCCAGACCCTTCAGGAGGGGAGAATGCTGCTCGTTGATGCAGGTGCAGAAGTGCCATCACGCTATTGCTGCGATTACACCAGGACTATCCCTGTAGGTGGTAAGTTCACCCAGCGGCAACGCGAAATTTATGATATTGTGTTGCATGCCAACAACAGCGCCTTTAAACGGATCAAGCCCGGGGTTACGTATCAGGAGATCCACCTGCACGCTTGTAAACGTATTGCCAATGGCCTTACTGACCTGGGGTTGATGAAAGGTGATTACGAAGAGGCTGTCGCCGCCGG
>SKPS01000086.1 GCA_007119395.1 Lentimicrobiaceae bacterium | reverse complement strand
GTACTGGGTATCACCGGCACCGGCGGCTCCGGAAAGTCATCGCTGGTGGATGAGTTTATCCGCCGGTTCCTCGACGACTTCCCCGACAGGAAGCTGGGGGTGATCTGCGTTGATCCCACACGCCGGAAATCGGGTGGCGCCCTGCTGGGTGACCGCATACGGATGAACGCCATCAATGACCCCAGGGTCTATGTCCGCTCCATGGCCACACGACAGTCGAACCTCGCCCTGTCGAAATACGTGAAAGAGGCGGTCAACGTGCTCAAAGCTGCTAAATTCGACCTGGTGATCCTCGAAACCTCCGGCATCGGACAGTCAGACACCACCATCGTAGAACACAGCGACCTCTGTCTCTATGTGATGACACCCGAGTTTGGTGCCCCCACGCAGCTCGAAAAGATTGACATGCTGGAATTTGCCGACATCATAGCCCTCAACAAGTTCGACAAAAGGGGAGGCCTCGACGCGTTGCGCGATGTCAAGAAACAGTTTCAGCGCAACCACCGCCTGTTCGACCGCAACTTCGAAGAGATGCCGGTGTTTGGCACCATCGCCTCGCAGTTCAATGACGCAGGTGTCAACCAGTTCTATACCGCCCTCATCAACCTCCTCAACGAGAAGCTCAATACAAACTTCGTCTCAGAGAACCCTTTGCGTGGTGAGATTCCTGACAAGATCCACATCATACCTCCCCGTCGTGTACGCTACCTGTCGGAGATCTCCGACACTGTGCGCGATTACAATGCCTGGACCGAGAAGCAGGCGGAGGTGGCGCAGCAGATGTACGCCTTGCAGGAGACCATAGCACTGATGGAGAAAAGTGGTGCCGGTGAAGAGAGCCTGGCATCGTTGCAGAAACAGTTGCAGGAGGTATCGGATCAGCTCGAAGCAGCCAACCGGAAGATCCTCGACACATGGCAGCAGAAGGTGCAGGCTTACAAAGACGATGAGTATGTATTTAAAGTGCGCGACAAGGAGATACGTGTGAAGACCCACACCAAGACGCTATCGCACCTGAGCATCCCAAAGATTTCACTGCCGAAGTACAAAGGGTGGGGCGATATTCTGAAGTGGAATTTGCTGGAGAACGTTCCCGGCCAGTTTCCTTTTGTGGCGGGGGTGTTCCCCTTCAAGCGTGAGAACGAAGACCCCACCCGGATGTTTGCCGGCGAAGGGGGACCGGAGCGCACCAACAAGCGGTTCCATTATCTCTCCAAGGGGATGCCCGCCAAGCGCCTCTCCACGGCTTTCGACTCGGTGACACTCTACGGCGACGACCCCCACGTGAGACCCGATATCTACGGCAAGGTGGGCAACTCAGGTGTCTCCATCTGTTGCCTCGACGACGCCAAAAAGCTCTACTCCGGCTTCAACCTTTGCGATCCCGCCACCTCGGTGTCGATGACCATCAACGGTCCCGCGCCCATGATGGTGGGCTTCTTTATGAACACCGCCATAGACCAGCAGTGTGAGCTCTACATCAAAGAGCATGGGCTGGAGCAGGAGGTGAACGAAAAGATCGAGAAGATATACCGCGACAAAGGGCTGCCGCGACCGTTGTACCAGGGCACCCTCCCCGAAGGGAACGACGGGCTGGGGCTCATGCTGCTGGGAGTGACCGGCGACCAGGTGCTCCCAAAAGAGGTGTACGAAAACATCAAGGCGTCCACCCTCAACGTGGTGCGGGGGACAATTCAGGCCGACATCCTCAAGGAGGACCAGGGGCAGAACACCTGCATCTTCTCTACCGACTTCGCCCTGAAACTTATGGGTGACGTGCAGGAGTACTTTATCGATAAGAATGTACGCAACTTTTACTCTGTCTCCATCTCGGGTTACCATATCGCCGAGGCGGGTGCCAACCCCATTTCGCAGCTCGCCTTCACCCTCGCCAATGGATTCACCTACGTGGAGTACTACCTCTCCAGAGGGATGGACATTGACAAGTTTGCACCCAACCTCTCGTTCTTCTTCTCCAACGGCATCGACATCGAGTTTTCGGTGATCGGCAGGGTGGCGCGCAGCATCTGGGCGAAGACCATCCGCAACAAGTACGGCGGCAACGCACGTTCGCAGCAGCTTAAATACCACATCCAGACCTCGGGCAGGTCGCTGCATGCCCAGGAGATCGACTTCAACGACATACGCACCACGCTGCAGGCGCTCTACGCTATCTACGATAACTGCAACTCACTGCACACCAACGCCTACGATGAGGCGATCACCACCCCCACGGAGGAGTCGGTGCGCCGTGCCATGGCCATCCAGCTGATCATCAACCACGAGCTGGGACTCGCCAAGAACCAGAACCCATTGCAGGGCTCCTTCATCATCGAAGAGCTCACCGCCCTGGTTGAAGAGGCAGTGCTGGCCGAGTTCGACAGGCTCTCTGATAGGGGAGGGGTGCTCGGCGCCATGGAGACAGCTTACCAGCGCAGCAGGATCCAGGAGGAGTCGCTCTACTACGAGCACCTCAAACACACCGGAGAGCTCCCCATCATGGGGGTCAACACCTTCCTCTCGTCAGAAGGGTCGCCCACCATACTCCCCGGTGAAGTGATCAGATCCACCACCGAAGAGAAACAGTACCAGATCGATATGCTCGATGCACTCCACAAGTTTCACCACGACAGCGCCCCGGAGGCAATCACCCGTCTGAAACAGTGCGCTGTAAGAAACCAGAACATCTTCGAAGAGCTTATGGAGACCACCAAAACCTGCTCCCTCGGACAGATCACCAAAGCCCTTTACGAAGTGGGTGGGCAGTACAGGAGGAATATGTAGGTTCGATCAACATCTAGCCGGATTCGCTGATCCATTTGGCATCCCCCTTATCAAAATATTTCATAAGAACCAGGTATGCGATTCCCTCAATGGCGGTTAAAGGTTTGGCAATATCCCTGTCCATAAGGTGTGTCAGGGCATTTCTATTAGTGGCTTTAGTGTTGAATTATTTTAGCGCATCTCTTCTTTGTTGCAAAAATAGTTTCAAAGCCATTCCTTGTGCCGTGAGACGATATTTTTGGGTTGGGCTATTAGGCGAATCTGGCTGGGTCATTTCCACATATCCGGCTGCAAGTGAGAGTTGTAAGTAGTTTTGCAGGAAGTTCCTTCTGCCTTTTAGCCCGAGTATATCCATCATCTCTATCACCGACAATTCATGTTCCATTATCTGTACCACGGTTTTTACTTGTTCCTTTACTTGTTCCTTTACTTGTTCCTTTACTTGTTCCTTTACTTGTAAAGAGCTAGGTCGATAAATAATACTTCTGAAATCTTCTTGCTGGATAAACTGAGGCTCAACCAGACCGGCTTCAACTGATTCTCTGACCATATCGGTAGTGCCTGTTCCCATACGTTCAATGTATCCGGCCAGGTACAGCGGCTCTGCCAATAAGGGATTTGCCGGAACAGAAGTGTGCAGTTGCTTGAGTTTTTCGGTGGTCCATCCCAGGGGCAGGGAGCCGGGATTCCAGACCTCAATCCGATCCCTGAATATCATTACCTGAACACTACCATTGCTAGTATAATCACGGTGGGCAATGGCGTTCACAATAGCCTCGGCAACCACTTCCTTGGGTATTTCGTAACTTCCGGGTATGGAAACATTTTTAGCCCTTGTTTCAACCCGATAGTCCAGTTTGTTCAACACAAACTCAAGTGACTGATCAACCAATTCAAAAACGGTTCCTTTAAAAACTTTGTATGACGGGATGGGCTTTTCTGCGATAAGGCCGGTAAAGGAAGCGCATCGCACTTCTGAGCTGATAAAAAAACGTTGAGGTTCTTTCCCGAATAGCAACAGTGCCGCGCGTGTTAATCTGTTGTTATTATACAGATTAAGGTGTGTGAGTATCTTCTCAGCAGTTTCTGTTTCAGCCAGAGGAAAGCCGCGCTTAGCTTGCGCCAACCGTACAAAGGATTGCAGTTTTTCCTGATCTATGTCGCTGAGACTGGCAGATTCGTGCAGTGAGGCATCAAAAGGGCCAATACGGATAATCTCCTTCTCTTCTAGATAACGAACAAGCGAAGCATACACAGCCGACTTCAACTCATCCACCGAGCTGAACTTTTTACGCACCAGAACATCCTGCGCCTTGTTAATCAGCTGGATCTCTTTGGGATGTCGCTCAACATCATCGCAATGGGACAGAAAGACCAACCTGGTTTTGAACCATTGGCTAGCCTGATCAAACTCCATTTCTGTTGGTGAAACGCCAGATTCATTTTCAGATCCATACGATTTGCCGAAAAGCCCCAGATAAATATCAGATTGCTGGACCTCTTTTAAGTAAACAGAGTCTGCCCGCTGATCAATTGCAGGAAGTAATTCAAATAAAAAGGGATCGAAGAATTTCCCAAGTAGCGGATCTGCACAGATATACTCATGAAGGGCTTGTCTCTCAAAAGAAAACTCTGTTTGCACACTGCTGATAAAGATCTTTTTCTTCGCCATACTATGCTATCAATATTTTTTCTGTTAAACGTAAGATCTCGTTACTATCCTTCTGATTGCAGCCTCCGGACTCCTTGGATTGGCAGAAACGTAAACAGCAGGTTCCTCAATCTTCGTTTGTTTATATCAAATGCCTCAATAGCTTGAGTTGGATCGGAACCATTTCAGCAGGCCAACTTTAAGCGATTGCCCACACTTTTCTGCCTCGCCAGCTCCTTATTGGCCACTGGTAATAATTCATGATTTGATCAGGCCAAATTAAGTAAATATTTTATTGCAAGAAAGGCCGAAAGGATGCCATATCAGCTCAATTGTGTAATCGGCAATCTTTGCAATACTCATTCACACGAACCGAGGGGGTGATTACCAACTATCTGAGAATGAAAAGTAACAGTTTTGATGTAAATTCTCTGAGCCGATCCCTGGATCGGATGATTCTTAAAAGGGTGTCTCCGGCACACTTGGTGTCCATGGTATGACAGAAATATGTAAACTTTTGCCTTTCAAAAATACAAAGAATTATCATGCATCCAGCAGGAATCATGTTAATAATTTTTTGCGCTGTCGGAACCAATATCGACTAATCCGATGTATATTTGACCGATCTGTGAGCTGTAGCAAAAGAGTAATAACAACATACGAGATTGAGAAAATTCTTCAGGTCGTGAAAAAGCATTATTATCATGAACAAACCAACTGATATAAAAATATTTGAAGACAAAAAAGTTAGAACGCTTTGGGATGCCAAACAAGAAAAATGGCTAATCTCTATAGTAGATGTAATTGAAATACTAACTGACAGTCCAAGACCCAGAAAATATTGGAACGCTTTAAAAACGAAGCTAAAAGCAGAGGGGAGTGAGTTGTCCCATAAATTGGGACAACTGAAAATGCAATCTGTTGATGGCAAGTTTTATCTAACCGATGTAGCTGATACTGAACAGCTTTTTCGGCTTATTCAGTCCATTCCATCACCCAAAGCGGAACCCTTTAAGCAATGGCTTGCACAGGTAGCAGCAGATCGCCTGGACGAAATGCAAGACCCCGAACTCAGCATCGACAGGGCACTGGAACAATACATGAAACTTGGTTATTCGGAAAACTGGATTAACCAACGACTGAAAAGTATTGAGATTAGAAAAGAGCTCACAGATGAATGGAAAAAACGGGGACTGAAAGAAGGTTTTCAATTTGCAACACTTACTGACATTATTACCAAAGCTTGGAGCGACAAAACCACCAAAGAATACAAAATTCTGAAAGGTTTGAAAAAGGAGAACCTACGGGATAACATGACCAATACAGAACTGATTTTAAACATGCTTGCCGAAGCATCCACAAAAGACATATCAGCAGCAACCAATCCCAGGGATTTTGAAGAAAGCAAGAAAGCAGCCAAACAAGGCGGCAATGTAGCAAAGGTTGCGCGCAAAGAGCTGGAAGCTAAAACAGGTAAAAAAGTAGTCACTTCTCTTAATGCAAAAACTGCATTACAATTGAATGAGGGTGGCAAGAAAAAACCGAAAAACAAAAATAAGTAGATGTTGCATTGACGTTAAGAGAGCAAATGGGAAGCATGAATCTGAAGAAACACAACATCACTAAATGAGAACAGCAATCGCCCTGCTTGCTTCGGCAATGTTCACGTTCACTGTCAGTGCACAGTCGCTCTACTTTCCTCCTTTAACCGGGGGCACTTGGGATACCCTATCGCCACAATCTTTGAACTGGTGTCAGAATAAAATCGACAGCCTCTACGACTACCTTGACACCAATAGCACCAAAGCGTTTATTTTATTGAAAGACGGGAAGATCGTGCTGGAGAAGTACTTCGGAAGCCATACCCAGGCAACACCCTGGCAGTGGGCTTCAGCCGGAAAAACGATCACAGCGTTTATGGTGGGAATAGCCCAACAGGAGAACTACCTCTCTATCCATGACAGCACCTCGGTTCACCTGAGCCAGGGCTGGACACAATGCACACCTGCACAGGAGGGGAAGATCACCATCAGGCATCAGCTTACCATGACCTCCGGCTTCGATGACGGAGTGCCTGACCCGTTCTGCTCCCTGGACACCTGTCTGGTTTATCTTGCAGAACCAGGAACCCGGTGGGCCTATCACAATGCACCCTATACGCTCCTGGATGGCGTAATTGAAAACGCCACCGGATTGACCCTGAACGCCTTCACAACACAAAAACTTAAAAACCCTACCGGCATGACCGGGATGTTCGTTTCACTGGGTTACAACAACGTTTTCTTCAGCAATGCCAGAAGCATGGCCAGGTTCGGACTGCTAATGCTGAACAAGGGAAACTGGAACGGAAATCAGATTATGACAGACAGCACCTATTTTCACGACATGGTGAACACTTCGCAAAGCCTTAATCCCGCTTATGGCTACCTGTGGTGGTTGAATGGGAAAGCTACCTATATGCTGCCGGGCATTCAGTTTTCCTTTAATGGCTCCATCAACCCCAATGCGCCTGCTGATATGATTGTGGCCATGGGGAAAGATGGTCAGTTCCTGAATGTTGTCCCCAGCCTGAATATGGTATGGCTCAGAATGGGCAATTCACCCGACGGACACCCCGTGCCTTATATGCTGAACGACAAAATTTGGGAGTTCATCAATGCCCTGGAGTGTGATCAGGTGGGTGTGGGAAAGTGGGATGGAGAGGGGAGTGTTCGTTTATTCCCCAATCCGGGGCGG
Organism: Lentimicrobiaceae bacterium; assembly: GCA_007119395.1. Classification (GTDB taxonomy): domain Bacteria; phylum Bacteroidota; class Bacteroidia; order Bacteroidales; family SKPS01; genus SKPS01. The sequence goes on along the minus strand of SKPS01000086.1, from coordinate 2,874 downwards.
GACGTTATCACCATTGAATCCGGGGCAGAGATCAATAAGGTTGAATTGTACAGTGTCGAGGGGCAGCTTCTGCAAGTCATTCAAGCTCAACAAACCCCAATGCGTTTTTCCATCAGCGGATTTCCCGCAGGGTTGTATTTCGTGAGGGTTGATTTGACGAATGGTAGCCGGTGGATGGGGAAGCTGATCAAGGAATAGATTTGCTAAGACTGCCGGATGATCTCGGACCATTTCCGGAACTGAAGGGTGGTTCAGGAATCTGTTATATGTCAATCCCAATACGCAACGTGCTCATGTGAGTTTTTTCTCCAGCGAGTATATTAACCACAGAGAGGCGCACATAGGTTTAATATAGGTTTTGTGGGCTTTTATTATGTCTTATCATTGTTATGATTTTTAGGGTTATTGATGATGTAATTGGACATACGCAGGTATTCAGTGTCATTGCGAATGATATGGTCATAAAAACGGGATTGTCATGCAAAACCGCGATAGGATTTCCTGGTTTTAAACGTGCATCACCCTTTTTTTTACATAATTGGTGTTTGTTCTGCCGGGTTGCAGTGTAGGGCTCCATCACCATCGACACCTTGTGCTTTCTGCCTGGCCCAACCGGCAAGTCAAAAATATCAGGTTGCAGCAGGTCACCGGGACACCAGTTGCCACGGTCGAAGATCCATGTTCCTGCCTGTGGTCACAGCCTTAGATGGCGGACAGTGCTGCCGCCAGGATGATCCAGAGTGACAGTGTGGGAATAGGGTTACCTGTTGAAGAGGAGCCCCGCCTGAAAAGTTGGGGCATAGAGGGGATGGTTATTGAATCTGGTGGTTGGGCGGGCCATCTGGAGTGTGAATACCAACCTGTGGGTTAAGGCGTAGTCGACACTGATGATGGGCGACAGCACCCAAACACTCTCCTGATGCAATGTGGCGTCTATCAGCTTTTGTCCATCCTGTTGGTTGATGTGCAGGTTTCTGATGGTTCCCCTTCCAGCGAAAGCAGATAGCGTGAACCGAAAGCGACTCCTTCTCATGGTGAACCCTGCAAAGGGTCCTCCATAGCCCAGGTTGAGGGTTGAGTTTTCTGATCCCGGCGTGGAGTATGTGGTTCTGTGTGTGCTGCCATAGATACCGGCTGTTGCATATCGTCCGAAATAGAGCCTCAGGATGCCACCCAGACCACTGCTTCTGTCGGAAATGTTTTGGTAAGGATTGGTGGCGCTCATCTTGCCCGGCTGCAGAATTAGCATGCCACCGCTGTAAAGATTGCGTGCCATCGGTTCTGTTGCCATGGAGGGGAACGAAAGCAGGACAAGCAAACAAAGAGCTAATATATTGGTGAAGCGAAAAAACATACGTTTGATGGGATCTAATAATAATAGCTGAAGTGAACATCTGTATCAGCGTTGCTTCAGGTTTTGCCCTGTTTAATCGGCAACACTTTTCCGCAGCAAATATACGCAGATCTAACGGGATTTGTTGTTTTTTCGGCCGTCAGGATGCCGTATCGAACCAATTGTGTAATCAGCTATCTTTGCAACACTCCTTCACACAAACCGGGGGGTGTAATTAACAATGATCTTGAGAATGAAAAGGAACAGTTTTGATGTAAATACTCTGAGCCGATCCATGGCTCGGATGATCGACAACAAGCACATTTATAGTGTGGCGATGAAGGTGGAGAGTGGATGCGGCAGCTTATCATGGTCGGGTGCTGCCGGTGCGATGTGGTCCTGTGGAACCACCAACCAGATCAACGGCAAAGGGCACAGAAAAGCCACCGGGCTAATGTTGAAAACCATCAAGTCGATGATATAATACTGTTATTGTTATGAAACAGCTTTCCCTTTATACTCGTTTGTTTTATTTCCTTTTGATTCTATCTCTTTCCGGACTTGTTTTTTCATGCCGATCACTACCAATAGCGTCACCTTACCAACAGGGGCAAACATATCAGTTCGGGGTAACGGTTTGGGATGACAGCACCAAGATCTCGGTTACCGACACCCTGTTGATGACAGTGAAAAACAGAGGGTTGATCGGAGGGCTGCTGGGTATGCACCTTGCTGAATGGGAATCGGCCTCTAACCCAGCTTTGCGACAGGTGCGAGGGTTGCCCATAAGCGAAGACAGAATAGAGATTCAACTTCCTGTGGTTTTTCAATATTTTGAAAAAGAAAACATTGTGATCGCCGGATATCCTGCCTGGTCCCGTTCTATGCAGCCAGGTTTTACATCCACTTCTGATCACCGTTTTGTACGTGGATATGGAAAGCTGTCTGGTAAACGGATCATCCAGGTGAGAACTGTACAAGATTCAACATGGTTTACATTCAGGGGAGAAACGCTACGTTGCAAAGTGAGTAAAGGTTACAATGAAACTAAGGTAGAGGAGCTGGGACGATACACAATCCGGACCATTTGGCACGAGCGATATGGTTTTTTGAAGATCACCGTTAACTATCCTAACGGTAAGAGGGTGGTGATGGAATATCTGGGTCGAAGAGAAGAGTAGCCTTTGCGGAAGGATTATACGAAACAACTTTGCCGCGGCCCTCTAATCCTTAATGCATCTTACTGAGTGCCCGTTGGCTCTTTCAACGCCCTCTTCCAGGGTGCCAGTGTAGTTTCCATCGAAACCAACCGCCACCAGAAAGACGAGGGCATTGTGATTCACCACATTGCTGGTCCAATACATACCGGTGATCCCTACCACATCTTTTGTCCCGTCATAGTAGATTCGTCCGCCAGCCTTGGAGAGCTTCATGGCAGAAGCGAAGGCAGGTATGCCGCCGTTGTTGTTCCAGCTTTCAACCTCATCCTCCCATTCTGCAATGGTTGGAAGCCTGAACCCTTCGGGGCATGGGTTGTTTTC
>SKPS01000064.1 GCA_007119395.1 Lentimicrobiaceae bacterium | reverse complement strand
GAAACCGTATATGGACAGCGGAGAGATAGTTCCTGATGAGATTGTGATCAGGCTGATAGAAAAAGAGATGTTACAGAACCAACATGCCCGTGGGTTTTTGTTTGATGGATTCCCGATCAATGTGGTGCAGGCCTACATTCTTGATGGGCTGCTGAAAAAGATGGGTTCTTCTTTGGCATGCATGATCAATCTACAGGTACCAACGTTAGAGAGTATCAGCAGGTTGCTTGAGCGTGGCAAAACGCGTGCTGCCCGCTCTTATGATGCCAATGCTGAAATCATCATCAAACGTTTGATGGAGTATGAGAACCAGATAAAAAAGGTTGACGATTACTACATATCACAGGGGAAGTTTGTGATGGTGAATGGTACAGGTTCTGTTGAAGAGATACATAAGGTGTTGAGCGAACGGATAGAGGAGGCCTTTAAAGGGATTCGGTAGGAGATGCGGGAAGATTTCTCTACATTTGCCATCGAAAAGTATTCACATTATGTTCAACATGATACTGTTTGGGCCACCCGGAGCCGGAAAGGGCACTCAATCGAGGTTTATTTCGGCCCATTATGGATATGTGCACTTGTCAACAGGTCAGGTTCTGCGTGACACGATTGCCAGGGATGGTGCTTCAGGGCAGTTGATTAAAAAGTTTATCGACCGCGGTTATCTGGTGCCTGATGACATTGTGTTGCGTGAGTTGTTGCGTGAATCACTTGAGCATGCTGATGCGCCGGGACTGATTTTTGACGGTTTTCCACGGACGGTGCATCAGGCGGAAATCTTAGATGAGATGTTAACCCGGAAGGGTATGCCGTTGAAGTTGGTTGTAAGCCTGGAGGTTGAAAAGGACGAGCTCTATCGGAGGATTATGGGCAGGTCTGTTGATTCCGGTCGCAGTGATGACCGGGAAGAGGTGATTAAACAGCGTTTTCTGACTTATGAAACCGAAACCCTTCCGTTGAAATCATTTTACCGGCAGGAGGGGCGTCTGGTGGAGGTATCCGGGATGGCACCGAAACAAGTTGTTTTTGAACGAATCAGGAAGCACATTGACGCCCGGTTGGAGCCAATGGGCAGAGAAAGCAGTAGTTATGGGATCAGGGAGTAGTGATTTTGTTGATTATATCAGGATCTTTTGTAAATCGGGGAAAGGTGGAGCCGGTTCAGCACACTTGATGCGCAGTCGGGGAAACCCTCGTGGCGGCCCTGATGGTGGTGATGGTGGCCGTGGTGGTCATGTAATTCTACGTGGCAACAGGAATCTTTGGACCTTGCTCCATTTACGTTACTCGAAGCACATCAATGCAGGCCACGGAATGAATGGCGGTAAAAACAGGATGACCGGTGCAGATGGTCAGGATGCCATCATAGAGGTTCCTTTGGGGACCATTGCCAAGGATGATGAGACGGGAGCAGTAGAGTGCGAGATCACCCTTCATGGTGAAGAGGTAGTGCTGGTGTCCGGAGGGAGAGGAGGTTTGGGCAATGATCACTTCAAAAGCCCAACCAACCAAACACCCAGGTATGCCCAACCCGGAGAACCGGGTATCGAGGGGTGGAAGGTGCTGGAGCTGAAAGTGCTTGCCGATGTGGGACTGGTGGGGTTTCCCAATGCCGGGAAATCAACCTTGCTAAGTGTTATCAGTGCCGCTAAACCCAAAATTGCCGATTACCCTTTTACTACACTCAGACCAAACCTGGGGATGGTGTACTACAGAGACCATTACTCTTTTGTAATGGCTGATATCCCCGGTATTATTGAAGGGGCGCACGAAGGGAAGGGTTTGGGGCTCCGCTTCCTTCGACACATCGAACGAAACGCTGTGCTCCTGTTTATGGTGCCGTCTGATTGTGATGACATTCGCGTGGAATACCAAACCCTGCTTAAAGAGCTCGAACTGTATAACCCGGAGCTGCTTGACAAACGTCGTGTGCTGGCAATTACCAAAAGTGACCTCCTGGATCAGGAGCTGATAGCCGCCGTGGAAAAAGAGCTGCCCGACAGGGTGCCCACTGTGTTTATCTCCTCCGTTGCGCAAACTGGCCTCGACAAAATGAAAGACATGTTGTGGGCAGCACTTAATCAAGAGAATTGGTCATGATAGAATTTCTTAATGAACTTGATACAAACTTGTTTTTGTTTCTTAACGGGCTCAATCATCTTCTGGTTGACCCGGTTATGGTGGTGATATCAGCGAAAATGACCTGGGTACCCCTCTATGCGGTCATCATGGGTTTGTTGATTTATTACTTTCGTTACCGTGCCTGGATATGGGTGGCGGCAGCTCTTTTAACACTTGCTTTTACTGATTTGGGCTCAGTTCACCTTTTTAAAAATGTGTTTGAACGGCTTCGCCCATGCCATGAGCCATTGTTGCAGGAGCTCGTGCACATAGTGAATAACCGTTGCGGTGGGAGCTTTGGCTTTATCTCTTCACATGCCGCCAATACGTTTGGGTTTGCATCCCTGATGGCGCGCGCCTTTAAACACCGCATCCCGTGGTTGGGATACGCTTTGTACGGGTGGGCCGGTGTGGTCAGTTACAGCCGGATATACCTCGGAGTGCATTACCCCGCTGATATCATCGTAGGTGCCATGTGGGGAATCGCAGGTG
>SKPS01000219.1 GCA_007119395.1 Lentimicrobiaceae bacterium | reverse complement strand
CCAGGGTGGCCGATATGTTGAAGAGTGATAACAATTACTCACTCAGAGACACCTATGCCGCCTTGCTGCACAAAACCGGCAACAATCGCCAGGCCCTGCGCGAAGCACGGGCAGCCATTGAACTCGCCAAAAAAGAGGGCGTAGCCTACGAAGAGACCCTCGACCTGATCGCACGTATCGAAGAAGCCATGAAGAGATAACGGCGGATGGCCGGTGAGCCTCCGTTCCGGGAAGTGCTTTGTCAGGCATGGGTGATTTACCGGCAGGCGAACAGGAACCGGAACAGTTCGGGGTCTTTGCTGGCGGGTCTGGCTGGCGAAAGCGGCTCTTTGGCAGCTTGTTGATCCTCTCTCTCAGCATCTGCCACCTCCATTCTCCGGGCCGCCGCCCTACGCAACCCGATCCGACGATCGCGCTGAGCAGTTGCTGCTATCACGGTGGTTTCAAATCCGATGTCGTAAGATGTTTCTGAGAGGGCCTCATCAGCCGCTTCCGCAACAGCCTTCAGAACCGGTTCCTCAGTGCGGGATCTCTTGTCCTTCTTCAGTACATCGATCGGCAGTTCGTCCATGAACACTTCAGCGAAAACCGGAGGGTGTGTATCCGTCTCTTGCTCCTCTTCCAACATGGCAACCATCTCCCTTGTATCTTCTGTTTCAATTTGGGATTGATGCTGCGGGTAAAAATCTTTCGCATGATCGGATGCATCGGATGAAGCAAGGGCAACAGGGTCTGTCAATACGGTATCGGTGGAGGCAGACGTTTGATCAGGTTGCGGTGTGTGCTCTTCGGGTGGGGGAGGAGTTGAAGCCATTCGGTCAGGATCAACCACCACCCCTTCATCCGTTGATCTGTTGAGCAGGAAGATGGTGCCAACCATCAGCAGCAGGGCTATGGCGGCTGCCACCCGGGGGATCCATCTTTTAACCTGTCGTAATGTCACAACACGCCCTGCCTTTGAAGAGGAGCCCTTAGGGTGCACCTCGTCGAATTGCTCCAGCAGCTTCCCCTTCATGCTCGCTGGTGCCTTCAGCAACGTTGCACTGTCTGCATCTTCTGCTGCCGACAGCACCACTGCACGCATCGCCGTAAACTGCTCTTCGGATATGCCCATATGCTCCAGCAATGTACGCTGCTTCGGCAATAGATCATGCCAATCCCTCTCCAGCAAAGCTTCCATCGCTTCTCCGTCAAACAGGGCATCATCGGGTATCTCTTCTCTGTGCTTCGTCATGATGCTTTATTACTTTTTGAAGGGGCAACCACCCCAATGCTATCAGGCTTCTCCACGGTGTTGAAATGTTGAAGTCTGGTAGCCAGCTTCTGAACAGCGTAATACAACCTGCTCTTTACAGTCCCCTCTGAACACGCCATGGCGTCACTCACCTCTTTCACCGACAACCCCTCCTTGTACCGCAACACGAAGGTGTCCCGGTGTTTTGTTGACAACTCGTTGAGCGCCTGTTCCAAAGAGTGGCCAAAGACTGAAAGGTCCAAGCCGGTGGTGATCTCATCACCTGCGGTGGCTGACGGCATGGCATAGCGCAGTTCCGCATCCGCTTCCTTTCTTACGGTGGCGTGCCGGTATTGGTTCTTGACCATGTTGGAGGCCACACTGAAGATCCAGGTTTTGAAGGGTCTGCCCGGATCGTACAGCTTGGGACGATGAATGATTTTCAGAAACAGATCCTGCACCATATCACCCGCCAGCTCCTCATCCTGCCACAACAACCGATAGAAATAGCGCATCATCTGGTCTGCATAACGATCATACACCAAAGAAAAAGCCGTACGGTCGCCCCGCTGAACTTTTTGCATCAGCTCCTCGTCTGTGATATCAGGCTGTTCGATCTGTTTTCCTGCCACCATGCTACCCTTCCGTCGTGATTCTTTTGCTCCCTTTTCAATCCCCAAATGTACCACCTTTTTCAATGATCGTTCCAATCACACCACTCTTTGAAAGAACTCGTTGTCAATATCTCTTCGGCTGGGCATCATCAAACACACGAACATACTTTTGCGTCACTGCTGCAGGTATTGCTCCAATTCTGATGTGAGGCCTGCCTGTTGAGCCACTGTGTGCATCAGTCGTCTGAACTCCAAGGCATCCTTCTCCTGCCCCTTGCTCACAGCTTGTTGGTAAAGCAATGCCATCGGGAAAATATAGTTGCCCATCATTCCGGCGATCTCCGGGTCAGAAGGGATCTGTTCCAGGTGTTGGATTGAAAACGATTGCCAGTTTTCAGCGAGGATGGCAAGGTTTTGAAAGGGTTCTACAGAGAGCCTCATGGCCAGACCGGTATTGTACAACAGGTCAGCCGTATTTTCAAGGAATTCACGGTCTAAGGTGAGCGAGAGATAAACAGGTTGTTTGTGGGAAGATGCTTCTGCCAGTTCACGGAAGAATGCGGGTTTGTTGTGCAGGAATCTTCGGTAGGCGCCGCGCCGCAGTGCGAAAGGTTCCATCACTCTGTTGAAGTAGTGTTCCTGGTGCAAAAGATCCATTTGCAGAATGGTGACATCGGTTTTTTGGCCGAAGATGTGCTGCAGGACCCACACAGGATGGGTATCCCACTCACCCCGGGTCACGAGAAAGGCACCCGGCTGCACCGAGCGCAGCAGGTTGTGCGCATAGTGGTAGATGGCAGAATCATACAACCTCGATTGGTATATCAGTTTGCAATAGAGCGATTTCTTTTCAAGGTCATTGATCAGCTCATAGTGCGCAACCTTGTCGTCGAGAAGTATGGATGGCTCAGGCGCCAGCCGGTACGCCTCATGCAGGTGAAAGGCGTTCGCTGTATCGAATGGATGGTTCAGCCATTGGGCATAGTGGTACTCAAAGCTCATCGGGAATGAAGCTTCCAGACGCTTCACAATAATATCCAACTCCTGCTGTCGCGGACGGCTTAAACGATAACGGTCGCGCGATCGCGCATCCTGCAGCACAGAGTAAAAGAGCCGGAAGACCGAAGAGGCATTGAAATACCCCATCGCATCCATCATCTCTTCATCAACAGGAATGGAAGAAACCTCCACCTCCAATGGTGGCATGTTGGTAGCCGGCAAAAGGATATTGGAAGGCTGGCTCTCAGGCGTGACCACCTGACCCGTTGCGGCATGCCAACAAACTAACCACAACGGCACCAATAGAAACTTTCTCAGTTGAACCGATGCTGCCATTTTTTCTGCTCCTTTTGATGAGGTAAAGATACAATCCTTTAAAGAACCTGTACAATTCTCTAACGGTAAAGTTCATTTTCTACGTTAATTTTTACCTTTGCCGCACCGTTGTCTCAACACAAACCCGATTCATCAGCACCCCAATAACACGAAGATGTTCAACAGGTTTCTAAAAAATATAATTGGTTCAAGGCTTTACTACCTCTATTTGCGTGATCGGTTTTCGCCCTCACTGGGGGTATCACAGCGCCGGTTATACCACTATTACCGTGACTGTGCCGAAGCGGGCAGGGTGCCCGGCATTGAAGAGGCAGGGTTCAGGGTGTTTTCGCAGTTTGAAGAGGATGGCAAGCTGTTGTACGTGCTATCTGTGATTGGGATGAAGAGCCGGCGGTTTGTTGAAATTGGCTCTGATGATGGATTGAACAGCAACTGCGCCAACCTCTATTTCCATTTCGGGTACCACGGTCTTTATATCGATGGCAACGCTGCAGCCATACGCCGTGGGAAGAAGTTCTACGATCGATACCCTAATCCGTATTACCACAAGCCTGTTTTTCTGCATGCCATGGCAACACGTGAAAACATCAACGAATTGCTTGACAAGCATGATTTTTCGGGTGAGGTGGATCTTCTTTCGATTGATATTGATGGCAACGACTACTGGATCTGGGATGCCCTGGAGGTTTGCACACCCCGTGTGGTGGTGATAGAGACGCATGTAGAGTTTGGGTTGCGCAACATTGTGGTGCCTTATGATCCGTTGTACCGTTATCCCGGTGTTCATCCGCTCTATCACGGGGCTTCAGCGCCCGCCATGGTTGCACTTGGCCGTCGGAAAGGGTATCGTCTGGTAGGAGCCAACGATTATGGCAGCAACCTGATCTTCGTAAAAGAGCTACTCTGTGGTGATCTATTGCCGGAAGTTACTGCTGAGGAGGTGCTGCAACACCCTTCTGCCATCAACAGCTTCGAACAGTTCGAGCAGGTTAAAGATTTCCACTTTAGAGAAGGGTAGCCAGGGCTGAAGGATGAATGCAGAACACAAAGTACAAGCCTGGTCCATTTTGATCCTACTGTCGTTGATCTGGGGATCTTCGTTTCTGTTGATAAAGTTAGGACTGGAGCACTTTTCTGCATCAGAAGTGGGCTCGATGCGAATTGCGATTGCTTTCCTGTTTCTTCTCCCGATTGCTCTCCTTCGTCTCAGGGAGCTCAGGCGTGCTGACATACCCTGGCTGGCATTTTCGGGCATCGTTGGCAACCTCACTCCATCACTGCTTTTTGCCTATGCCGAACTGGTGATAAGCAGCTCTGTCGCCGGAGTGCTGAATTCCCTTACACCCATCTTTACAGCCATAGTAGCTGCCTCATTGTTTGGCAGCAGGTTCTCACGTGCAAACATCACCGGAATTCTGATTGGCCTGGTGGGTGCGGTGGGGCTGGTAATGGCTACCAACAACAACCAGTTTGATGTGCACACCGGCTACGCGCTGCTCGTCGTGTTGGCAACGATTTGTTACGCCTTCAATGGCAACATCATTAAAAACAAGCTGAGCCACCTTCGTCCGGTGACCATTGCGGCATTTGGTTTTCTGATGGCCGGTCCGGTAGCCATCATCCACCTTGGCGCTTTCACACAACTCTCGCAAAGCCTTATGGCTCCCGGGGCCATGGAAGGGCTGCTGTATGTGGCCATACTGGCCATTGCAGGGAGCGCCATTGCATTGATGATCTTTAATCGACTGCTGCAAATGACCAACGTCGTCTTCAGCGCATCGGTCACCTACCTGATCCCTGTGGTAGCCATCCTGGTTGGCGTGGCAGCAGGTGAAGAGTTCAGAGCATCCTACCTGTTTTGGTTCGCCTGTATCGTGGCCGGTGTGTTCCTGGTAAACAATGTGCCGGGAAAAAGAAAAAAGCAATACAAACTCATCCTGAAAAAGCAAAAACCATTACCCTTGCAGGAAACGGAATAGCTCATATACCAACAATGCCGGCCAGACGATCGCCTTCAGAAAGCCCAGTACCCCCAGCCAAAAGGTGGTGGCCTGAGAGATAAACCATACCGCCGCACCAAGGAAACCCAATCCATACACTGCCCCCGCGGTGCCTGATTCATGATACTTTTTTGACATAACAATTGAAGATTAACGATTGATATATTCTGCAAATCTATATACCCAACCCCTGTTGTCAAACGGGGCTCGGTTGTGAAGGGTTCAAAGATAATGCATCAGAAGGCACAATCTGCAACCGGCACAAAAAAAGGTCAACCCCGCCAAAACGGAGATGACCTCTTTTGTGCATCACAAAGACCCCATTTCAGCAAAAATAGCTATCAGGGCCTGTTGCAGTGTTTTGCTTAGCGTACAATCACTCTTTCGGTGAAAGTGCTGCCATCGGCCGTAACACCTACAACAAAATAAACACCGGCTTTGAGACCCGTTACGTCAAGAACAGCGCGACGGTCGTTCACTACCTCTTCCATTACCGTTTGTCCGACAGTATTCACCACCTTCATCGACTGAATCATTTCTGATGAGAATACATTGATGTGGTCAGTGGCCGGGTTGGGTGAAAGGGTAACGCTCACCGGAGCGGGCTTGGCTTGTTCGATGCCTACACCAACACCCACTTTGATGTCGTTGATCATGATATAGAATTTATCCAATGAATTCTGGATAAAGGCTACATGGATGTCTTCTCCGTCGAGGGCTGACAGGTCGTAATGGCGCTGATTCCACAGTGTGTCTTCCATTGCAACATCTACCACGTCAATGGTGAAGTCGGCTTTGTCAACACCGGTGGTTGAGATTTTCACTGAATAGCCATCTCGCCATGCGGGATCCTGTGCTTTCCCTTTCCATGACAGCGTCATGTTGGGTCCAACAGAGATAGCGGGTGTAATCATCCAGCGGTCAGCAGGCTGTGTCTCATCGACAAACCATGATGGGCTGGCTGCCACTTTGTTGGCAGTGTCAGCGGGCTCGCCCAATACATTCCAGGCATCAGGGAATAGTGCCGCAATGTTCATTGCCACCTGATTGGCATCGTTATACAGTGTGAAGCCGGCAGGCATGGTTCCGCCACTGAAATCCTCTTCATAGACAACCTGCGAAATGGCAACATTGCACAGAAGCACTGCAGCAAGTAAAACATAGAATTTTTTCATAAGAATTTGATTTTGTGTTAATAAATAGATGAATTATCGTTCTTCTTCAATAGGGCAAATATACAGTTTTTTCTATCTTTTTTACAAGCGCGACAAGAAATTATTAAAAAATGAATTAACAAAAATTGTCTTCAACTCCAATTATGAATACACGGACTCTGTTAGCTGCATTCACTGATGTGATGGGTAATTCAGGTCAAAGCGAGGTATACCATGAGGTTTTTCCCTTGCTTTTTAGCACAAGCGGGGCAGGTTGCATACCAGGTGAACAGGCGTTGGGGTATACTGCCCCGACGATCCATCCATTGTACGAATTGCTTATGGCAACGACCCGCTTCCTTGTAAGGTGCTTCATACACCTTGCTGACCATCTGACCGCTCAATGTGGTGTTTTGGATTCCAGGCACACCCCGTTCTACCGCAAAGTACAAGTCCATCCTCCAGGGTGAGGTCTGGTCGCTCAGAATCAATCCCTCCGGAATGGCTACACCGGCAGCATCCGTGCGATGAACTACCTTTCGGATTTTTGACCCGTAATTGATAGGGATATATAAAAAACACCGAACCCTGGTTTTTACAAACAACTTATTCTCCCATTCATGGCTTTGACCATCCCAACGGTCAATGTCAAGGGGAGGACAGCACACTTCATCGGGTAGTGTTGATGCCATAATGACGGTTTTCGTTTAACATATATGCTCTTTGCCAGGCAAAACTCAGCATTTTCTTTGTAAAAACCTAATCCATATGCTGATCTGTCACATTTTCTTCACCATCTTGTTGGTGTGCATTTCTCAAAAAAACGGAACCAATGACCCGGGAAGTTGCCGGCCAATGGGTTTTTTTTGTGATCAGTTGCTGTTAACGTGTTGGAGGATCTCCTGCGTAGTGAGGGTCACAAACCGGCCTGAGATAACACCGTGCTTGTTTACAACAAATAGTGTGGGCGTGCCCAGCACCCCCCAGGCGGTGAAGTTTTCACCATCGTTGCCACCGAGATAATCGTTCAATGTGTATTGCCATGGGAGTTGTGCAACCGTACGTTGGTTGGTCGCTTCATCCTGATCGGAAGCGATGCTGATAACACGTACCCCCCTCTCTTTGAGTTGCTGATAATCTTTGATGAGTTGGTTTTTCACCTGTTCGCAATTTCCGCAGTCGGTATCGTAGAAGAACACCACGGCACCGTTGCGGTATAGCTCTTCGGCTGTGGCGGTTATCCCTTTGGGCACGATGGCGTCATCCCCTTTGTGGAGGCCGGCGAATACCATAAGCGCACCGTTCATGTGCAGGAGCATGTCAGACTGCCGCACTTCACTGCTGATGGCCGACAACAGGTGGTCTTTGTCGTAACGGGTGAAGTAGCGTACCAGTTGGATGGCAAAGTCGGTGTATATCTGTTTGTTGTTGATGCGGTTGAGGATGTTTCGGGTCCCTTCGAGCAGGATCGCGTCGTTTTGTATGGCATAGATATTCATCTCAATCCAGTTGTGGATTACGCCGCCCCAATGGCCGCTGGTGTAGAGCGCTTCCCAGTCGAGCTCCCGGGTAGCAAACCGGTTGAGTGCCATCGCCCGCTCGTGGTCTGTCGGGTAGATCCGGTCAGCGATGCCCATGGTGAAGTCCACAATCTGCTGAAAACGCGCCGCATACAAAGGGCTCTCAGTGGCACCACGCTGGATGGTGGCGAACGCCTCTTTGAGTCTTTTATGCTCCTGCTGAAAGGTAGGATACAGCGAATCAGCAGGGGCGTAACTCTTCAACGCCATCTGCATCGCCTCCGCTTTCCTGAGAAGGGTCTGCTTCTTAAAATAGAGATCGCTCATAAAAGGGTTCTCCTCTGTGCCTCTGAAATGGATGTTTTCGCGTGAAGGGATGCGCTCCAGACACTCCACCTGAAAATCTTCACCGTTCACGATCATATCCAGTCCGCCACCCGCCTGGTGCACCAGCATCCAACGGGTCATACCGGAATAACCGGAATGTCGTTCAGGCACCACCAGCTTCACCTCACCGCCGGCAGGGATCGTACCCCGGACAACAGTATCTTGGCGATCGCCCTGAAAAAAGATCCATACATAAGGAGTCCCCTCAAAATAAGGGAAACGGAGCTCAATGGTCTGCGATTGCAGCCCCATTGCGAACAATATCAATGCTGATGAAATAAGAAACCTTGTGTTCATAATGGCAAAATAAAGTTGGTGTTCGTTGAAAAATTAGCATGTAACCCCATAACGTTGCAAAGATAGGTTTTCTGTGTGGGAAAGGAGTGCTATTATTGGAATATTCCTAAAATTGTCGTTTCTTCGCAACGAAAAAATCGTACTATAGCATATATAATTACAACCAGCTTTTACTATGAGGAGATTTACCTTTGTTTTAGGATTGGCCACACTGCTCATTGCCCTTTCCGGCAACAGCGTGGCGTAAACACCATGCGGGGCTTATGTGGCACCGGGTGTATGGAAAGAGTTTATGTGTCACAACCTGGGTGCCGATGTCACGGCCGACCCTTTTACACCGGGCTGGCAACTGATTGGCCACTACTACCAGTGGGGGCGTCTTAATCCCACCGCCTTTGCACCTGTTAACGAAACACCGTCAGGAGCTGATTCAGGTTATGTGTTTCTGTGGAACTATTACCCTGCCGCCAGCCATGCCTGGCTCGATGGATCCAAAACCCCCAACGACCCCTGTCCACACGGGTATAGAATTCCAACCAAAATGCAGTGGGATGGAGTGTTAGCAAATAACACGGTGGTGAATGTAGGCACCTGGAACATCTCAGCCACCAACTATTCAGCAGGGAAGCAGATTGGTACCGACCTCTACCTGCCCGCTGCCGGTTACCGTGGTTTTTTTGACGGCTTCCTATACGGCAGAGGGTACAGCGGCTACTATTGGAGCAGCACCGAAGCTTCAGCCGCCATGGCCTGGAGCCTCCGATTCTACCAGAACATTGCCTATACCGGCCAGAATATGGGTAAAGTGGCCGGCTTTTCCATCAGATGTATTGCCGATGATGACCCCACTCCGGGGCAACCCACACCCATTGACGGGCCGGAACAACCCTGCACCCAATCTGTGGGAATTGTCTATTCTGTTTTTCAGCAATCGGGTGTCTATTACGATTGGCAAGTGCCGACTGACTGGGTGATCACAGGGGGGCAAGGTACCCACCAGATCACCGTTACCGTTGGATCAGACCCGGGAAATATTGTGGTGACCCCCTCCAACATCCACGGCAACGGCCCCTCACAGTCGCTGACAGTTAGTGTTACCTCTGCAGTACCGGCACAGCCCTCAGCCATCACCGGCGAGGTCAACCCCTGCGAAGGTGCTGCCGAATCGTACAACGTGACCGATGAAGGTGTTGATTATATCTGGACGGTGCCTGCCGGCTGGTCGATTACGGCCGGACAAGGGACAAACGCAATAACTGTCATGGTTGGCAGTGCCGCCGGAAACATCGAGGTGACCCCTTCGAATGTTTGCGGTAGCGGCACTGCGCAAACACTGGCCGTTACCACACAAGCTGTTCCGGCACAGCCCTCAACCATTACCGGTGAGGCCAGCCCATGCGTGGGAGATACCGAAACCTACAGTGTAATTGATGAAGGTGTTGACTATGCCTGGTCGGTGCCTGCTGACTGGACGATCACCGGTGGACAAGGCACCCATGCCATCACCGTGATTGTGGGCACCGCTTCGGGAGACGTTGAAGTCACTCCATCAAATCTATGCGGCAACGGCGACGCACAAACGCTGGCCGTTACCACGCAGACTG
>SKPS01000090.1 GCA_007119395.1 Lentimicrobiaceae bacterium | reverse complement strand
CGCTCCGAAGGAGACCTATACTTACCAAACCACGATCATTCCGGTAACGCCAAGCTACAGAAAGCCTGCCCCCGGTGATCTGGGAGAACGAATTTTTATGACCATTACCCAATAGAAGGTTTTGGATAGCAGGAGTTTTTCCATCCGTTAGCCTGCCAAGGTCAAATGCAGAGAATGGATGAAACACTCATCAAAAGGCGGCAAGCAGAAGGTTTATGTCCTGTCCGGGGATGTTGAATCTTCTGCTTGCTGCGTTATGTGTCAGAATGCCTTGGTACATATAAATCGCCTCGAGGAGTCCCTGGTCATCCAGGATAAACTGGTTGAGGTTGGTATAATCACCCATTCGTGAAAGCATCGGTGTGAAGTAGTTACTTAGTGCATAGGAGGATGTACGTGCATACTTTGATGCGATATTGGGAACGCAATAGTGAGTAATGCCATGCGCTGTGTGTGTGGGCTGTTGATGTGATGTTTGTTTTGATGTTTCAAATACACCACCTTGGTCAATACTGATATCCAGTACCACCGCGCCCGGTTTCATTGATTTCACCATCTCTTCAGGCACCACATAGGGCATTTGGTCGTTTTTAGCCAGCAAAGCCCCAATCACTACATCAGCACATTTGATTGCTTTTTCCAGCACTTTGGGTTGGATGATGGATGTAAAGACGGATGGCCCCAGCTGTGATGTAATGGCTCGTAACTTATAGATGTTGTTATCGAAGACTTTTACCTGGGCGCCCATTTGCAGTGCTGTACCTGCTGCCGACATGGCCACGGTGCCAGCACCCACAATCACAATTTCAGAGGGGGTAATACCCGGGAACCCGCCCAGCATGGCTCCTTTTCCGTATCTTGGGTCTGCCAGAAGGGATGCCGCAATAAAAATGGATCCACGCCCCACAATTTCACTGATTGACTGCATCACGGGGAAGCGCCCCGATTTATCTCGAATGCACTCGTAACTGATGGCGGTCGTTTTCTTTTTCAAGAGTGCCGTGAAGTAGTTACGGTCACGACCGCAAAAGTTTAATGCTGAGATCAGCAACTTACGGCTCTCCATCATGCCAATCTCTTCGTGTGTAGGCGGGGTGACCTTGATCACTGCATCGCAGGCAAACACTTCCTGCTTGCTTTTTGTAATGGTGGCTCCGGCCTCAGTGAATTCCAAATCGGTGAATCCTGCAGCCATCCCGGCCTCCCTTTCAATGATTATGGTGTGTCCCTGCTGCACCAACAAAGCCACCGATTCAGGTACCAAAGGTACACGCCGTTCATCGTACATGGTCTCTTTGGGAATCCCAATTTTTAGTTGCTGCTTTCTGCTATCCGTTGGTGCCATCTTCTCCTGGGTTACATATTGCTCAGAAGGGCCCATGCCCGGAACAGGGTTTACATCATTGCCCATGGTGTAAGAGTTTAGTTCATATCAATCAATTCGTTATCAAATTCTTAGGGTAGTACAAGCGTTAGCTTCCTGTCAAGATGATCCGGATCAAGTTCAATGGATAAAGATACACAATTTTGCGGTAAAAACCCAGGGATTTTTTCCGGCCACTCGATGAAACACCAGCACTCTCTGCTGAAGTACTCATCCAGCCCGAGTTGCAAAGCATCGTGAGGGTTTTCCAATCGGTACAGATCCATGTGGTAAACAGGGGTACCCTGCTGATCTGAATACTGATTGATAATAGTAAAGGTGGGTGAGCTCACCACCATACTTACCCCCAGGTGCTTACATAAGGCTTTGACGAGGGTGGTTTTCCCTGAGCCCATCTCTCCATACATAGCCACTACTTTCCATGGTTCTGACAATTTAAGGAGTTGAAGGGCAGTACGGTCAATGGCTTCCTGATCGTTGGCTGCCATGTGAAAGAGAAAATCTTTTTTCATCGGGAGTTCAGATCAATGACAGGCACCAGCATCTCTTCCAGGGAGATCCCTCCATGTTGAAATGTGTTTTTGTAGAGGTTTGCGAAATGGTTGTAGTTGTTTGGGTAGACGAAATAGTCGTTTCCGTGGCAGAAGACGTATGAGGTGCTTACATTGATTCTTGGAAGGAATATTTGCTCGGGTTGACGCACTTCAAAGACATCATCGGGGTCGTAGTTCAGGTTTTTGCCAAATTTATACCTCAGGTTGGTGTTGGTGTTTCGGTCGCCAAGGATCTTTACCGGGTATTGGCATCTGACGGAGCCATGATCGGTGGTGATGATGAGCCTTGCACCGCGATCAGCAACATGCTTTATGATATCATGAAGTGGCGAGTGCTCGAACCAGGATTGCGTAATAGACCTGTACGCGGCTTCATCGTCGGCCAGCTCTTTGATCACCTCCATCTCCGTTCGTGCATGGGAAAGCATATCCACAAAATTATATACAATCACATGGAGTTGTTTGTCTGAATAGTTGTTCATGGTTTCAGCCAGCTTTTTCCCTGACTGCAGGTTCAGCACTTTGTGGTAGGCAAATTTTGTTTGCAGCCCGTGCCGGCGGAGGTACTCACCCAAGAGTTCCGATTCGAACTGGTTTTTTGTGCCTTCCTCGTGTTCATCTATCCAGTATGCGGGGTATTTCTTGGCGATTTCTGAGGGCAAGAGCCCTGCGAAAAGGGAGTTTCTGGCGTATTGGGTCGCTGTAGGGAGGATGCTGTAGTACAACTCGTCTTTTTCAACCCTGAAGTAACGGGAGAGTTGTGGCTGCAGCGCCTTCCACTGGTCATACCGAAGGTTATCGATCACCAGAAGATAGACCGGTTGCTGTGCTTTGAGCAATGGAAACAGTTTGTTCCTTAGTAACGTGTGTGATAACAAAGGGGTGTCGTCTGATGTCCCCTGCACCCATTGGCGGTAGTTGCGCATCACATATTTTGCGAATACACTGTTGGCTTCATTTTTCTGCATTTGAAGAATTTCAGTGATCCCTTCGTCTTCGTTGTGCTGAAGCTCTATCTCAAAGTAGGTGAGTTTTTTGTAGATGTCGATCCACTCCTGGCTTGAGAGGTGAACGCTGAGTTGGGTGCCGATGCTACGAAACTCCTGTTGATAGGTCTGGCTGCTCTTTTCGCTGATCAGTTTCCGGTTTTCCAGGTTCTTTTTCAGGCAGAGAAGAATCTGATTAGGATTTACAGGCTTGATCAAGTAATCGGATATCTTTGACCCGATGGCCTCCTCCATGATCGATTCTTCTTCGCTTTTGGTGATCATCACAACCGGAAGTTGAGGTTGCAGGTTTTTCATCTCGATCAGTGTTTCCAGTCCGGTGAGTCCGGGCATATTTTCATCGAGGAATATTATATCGTAGTTGGCCTGGCCGATCATTTCCACGGCTTCAGCGCCGTTGTTAATGGTATCAACCTGATATCCTTTTGATTCAAGGAAGATGATGTGGGGTTTGAGGTGTTCGATCTCATCGTCGGCCCAAAGGATTTTTATTTTTTCCATTCAAGGGTTTATTTTTATTTCCGTTATTTGTTGAAGCAACAAAGGTACTAAAAGTGCAGAGAGAAAAGCGAAAAATCATTAACGATCCGGTGCACGGTTTCATTGCGGTGCAGGGAGATCTTTTGTTCAGCATCATGGATTCTGCCTGGTTTCAGCGATTGCGCAGGATCAAGCAACTTGGGTTGACTCACCTGGTGTATCCCGGGGCGTTGCATACCCGTTTCCATCATGCTCTGGGGGCTATGCATCTGATGCAGCAGGCTATTGAAACTCTACGGATGAAAGGGCACCACATCAGTGCAGAAGAAGAAGAGGGTTCACTGTTGGCCATTCTGTTACACGACATTGGTCATGGCCCTTTCTCCCATGCCTTGGAATATGCCATCATTCAGTCGATGGGGCATGAAGAACTCTCACTGATGATGATGGAACACTACAACCGTTTGCACTCCGGTCGTCTCGATATGGCCATCTCCATTTTCAAAGGCACCTACCCCAAACGTTTCCTCCACCAGCTGGTTTCAGGGCAGCTTGATGTGGATCGACTAGACTACCTGAAAAGGGACTCCTTTTTCACCGGTGTGTCGGAAGGGGTGATTGGCACCGAGCGAATTATCAAGATGTTAAATGTGGATCAGGATCAATTGGTGATCGAAGAGAAGGGGGTTTACTCTATAGAGAAGTTTTTGCTGGCCAGGCGTTTGATGTACTGGCAGGTGTATCTGCACAAAACAGTGTTGTCTGCTGACACGCTGCTGAAGCAGATTCTGAGCCGGGGATACGAATTAACGCAGCAAGGTGAACCGGTGTTTGCCACACCCGCTTTCAAGGTGTTTCTTGATGGTTTGTTTTCATCAGCATCACTGTCAAACGACGAAATTGCGTATCGATTTGCCATGCTCGACGACTTTGATGTGATCGCTTCCATCAAGGCGTGGGCCGATCATCCTGACAGGGTGTTAAAACACCTTACCAGCATGTTGATGCAGCGTGCGCTGTTTCGTTGCGTATTGCGTCCGGAGCCTTATACTGCTGAGGAAACAGAAATGATGATTGCAAAGGTTAGCCAGCGTTGGGGTTACAGCCATGACGAAGCCCAATACTTTGTGTTTACCGATTCCACAAGCAACCACGCCTATCTCCCCGATTATGGTCCGATTATGATACTGATGAAAGACGGAACAGTAAAGAATCTGCACGAGGTGTCAGACCAGCTTGACTTCTCTTTCCACTCACAAATGGTTGTGAAGCATTACCTGTGTTATCCCAAGGAGATTGAATAGCTTGTGCAGCCTATGCGGTGAATGGGGCACTATGGAGGGTATTTATGGTACGGTGCAATCCGTGAATTATTCTTAAATTGCGCCCGAAAACAAAAACGGTAAAGGATGAAATTCAAAGCTGCGCAGATTGCTGCCCAGGTTGGTGGCACTGTTGAGGGTGATTCCGGGATTGAGGTTCACCGTGTTGATCGGATTGAGGAGGCGGGATCCGGTTCCCTGGCATTTCTGGCGAACATGAAGTATGCACCTCACCTTTACACCACCGGTGCTTCAGTGGTTTTGATACCTGAAGATTACAAACTTGAGAAGACAGTGAACTCTACTTTAATCCGTGTACCTGATCCATATTCCGCTTTTGCTGAGCTGCTGAGGTTGTACGAAGAGCAGAAGGCCAGCCGTTTAACGGGGGTCTCACCACAGGCCTATATTCATCCCAAAGCGACCATTGGTGAGAACTGCTATGTTGGTGAGTTTGCATGGATAGGTGAGAATGTGGTGATCGGTGATGGCACGCAGGTGTATCCGCACGTATACATAGGTGATGATTGCCGGATAGGGGACCAAACAGTACTCTATTCAGGGGTTAAGGTCTATCGCGATTGCAGAGTGGGATCAGAATGCATTCTTCATTCCGGCGTTGTTATTGGAGCCGATGGCTTTGGCTTTGCCGTGCAATCGGATCAAAAATACCTGAAGGTGCCTCAGACAGGCAATGTGGTGATTGAAGATTTCGTAGAGATAGGTGCCAACAGCACTGTGGATCGAGCCACCCTGGGTTCAACCATTGTGCGCAAAGGTGTAAAGCTTGACAATCTGGTTCAGGTTGCTCACAATGTAGAGATTGGTTCTGATACTGTGATTGCAGCGCAAACGGGCATCTCTGGCTCGGTCAAGATCGGCAGTCGTTGTTTGATTGCCGGCCAGGTTGGGTTTGTAGGCCATATTGAGATCGCAGATGATGTGACCATAGGGGCACAAACCGGCATCGCAAGGTCAGTCCGAGAACCGGGAACCGTGTTGCTGGGATCCCCGGCCATGGATGCCTCCCTGTATAAAAGAGTAATTGTATGGTTTCGCCGTTTGCCCGACCTGGGCAGTCGATTAAGTGCTTTGGAGAAAAAAGTGAAAGAGTGAACCATCTCGGAAACGCATTGTCTAAATAGTAGTAAATATAGAACGATCAATCTTTTTTATTGAAAAGTATGACAAAGCAAACAACCATTGAGAAGAGCATAACATTAGAGGGAACGGGCCTGCACACCGGAGAGCCTGTTAAATTAACCTTCCAGCCGGCTGCTGCCAACAGCGGCATTTGTTTTATACGCACTGACCTTGAGGGATCACCTGAAGTTCCTGCGTTTACAGAGAATGTATCCGATACAGCGCGTGGCACCACCTTGTCTGTGAACAACACCAGTGTAATGACAGTTGAGCACGTGATGGCGGCCATTGCAGGCATGGGAATTGACAATATTCGTGTAGAGGTAACCGCAGGCGAGGTACCCATACTAGACGGCAGCTCCCTCCCTTTCGTTGAAGCGCTGCGTAAAGCCGGAACGGTGGCCCTGGATGCCGAAAAGAAGTATATTCACCTTCCCGAAGTGATGAAGTATACCTCTGCTGATGGTAAAACCGACTATACTGCCATCCCCGCTGAGTCGTTCCGTTTGTCGGTGATGGTGGATTATGATTCTGACGTAATCGCTCCTCAATACGCAGAACTGCCGGATATTGATCAGTTTGCTGTTGAAATTGCCCCTTGCAGAACCTTTGTTTTTCTGCACGAACTGGAGCAGTTGGTTGACAACAACCTGGTGCGTGGAGGTGATCTGGATAATGCCATCGTTTTTGTTGAAAAAATGATTACCGATGACCAGATGAAGCGTTTGGCGACCTTCTTTAACAAGCCGGATGTGAGGGTTGAGAAAGAGGGGATTTTAAACAATGTAACACTGTATCATCCCAATGAACCCGCCCGCCACAAATTGCTTGACCTGCTGGGTGACTTGGCACTGTTGGGTGGAACCCTGAAAGCGCATGTGATTGCCCGTTGCCCGGGGCACCATTACAATTCGAAGTTTTCATCGAACATCAGAAAACTTTTCCTGGAGCAGTTGAACTACACCGGAGTACCCACAGTGGATTTCGACGCAGTTCCTGTATATGATGTAGAGCAAATCAAGGGTTTGTTGCCTCACAGGCCGCCATTCTTGTTGGTAGACAAAGTGATGGAGATGTCGGAAAAGCACGTTGTGGGAATGAAGAATGTAACCATGAATGAGCCTTTCTTTGTGGGGCATTTTCCCAAGGAGGCAGTAATGCCGGGTGTATTACAGGTAGAGGCACTGGCGCAAACCGGCGGTATTTTGGTCCTCTCAGCAGTAGATGATCCTTCAGAATACATCACCTATTTTTTGAAGATCGACAATGTAAGGTTCCGGAAGCGCGTGGTGCCCGGTGACACACTTGTGTTCCGGTGTGTATTAACGGAGCCGGTCCGACGAGGGCTTTGCAAAATGCGTGGCGAAGCGTATGTTGGCAAAACGCTTGTGACAGAAGCCGATATGATGGCACAGATTGTAAAGAAAGGGTAATACTATGAACCAACCGCTGGCCTATGTCCATCCACAGGCCAAGATAGCTGATAATACGGTAATAGAGCCGTTTACCATCATTCACAAGAATGTTGAAATTGATGAAGGAACCTGGATTGGTTCCAATGTAACCATCATGCCGGGTGCCCGGATAGGCAAAAACTGTAAAATTTTTCCTGGTGCTGTGATCAGTGCGATCCCGCAGGACCTGAAGTATGCCGGTGAAGAGACTCTGGTAAGGATTGGCAACAATAATATCATCCGTGAGTTTGCCACCATCAACCGTGGCACCCGTGCTAACAACGAAACGTTGATTGGCGACAACAATCTGATCATGGCCTATGTGCACATAGCCCATGATTGCATCATTGGAAATCACTGCATCCTGGCCAATTCGGTGGCTTTGGGGGGGCACATTGAAATAGACGACTATGCCATTGTGGGCGGAATGTCTGCTGTGCATCAGTTTGTGAAAATCGGTAAACATTCGATGGTGAGCGGAGGATGCCTGGTCAGGAAAGATGTCCCTCCTTTTGTAAAAGCAGCCAGAGAACCACTTGCTTTTGCCGGGGTCAACTCCATTGGCCTGCGAAGAAGGGGTTTCTCAGATCAAGTGATCAACCAGATACAAGAGATCTACCGAACACTTTACCTGAGACAAAACAATGTAACTCAGGCAGTAAGAATCATTGAGACTGAGCTGCCCGCCACCGACGAAAGAGATGAAATCCTTGACTTTATTGCCTCTTCAGCACGTGGCATCATGAAAGGGTACTCAAGGATATCCCCAAACAATAACTACTGATTCACCCAGCCGGAAAGAGTGGTGCTGACAACGGGATCATGACACATACAGTGTGATCGTTTTTTTTGCAGATCAGCTTGTAAAAGAGGAAAGAATAGTTCAGGTCATTTGTGTTATTTGAAGAGCCGTCCCTGCCAGGTGTTTTTTTCGATCAGTCTCTTTTCAATGGTGCTCACCACCTGTTCGTTTCGGATCATCGACCAGCCTGGAGCGGCCTGAAACCTGGGTGGCACCTCACCGGCAAATCGTTCCACCACAAAGGCGGGGTTCAGCCTCTCCAGGAATGTGATAATAAATTCTACATACTCTTCGAAGCCAAACAGTTCAAAGCGGGAAGGGTTTTCTGCATACATTGACTCAAAGCGGGTTCCTTTGAGAATCTGAAGCTGATGAAACTTAACGGTGGTGAGAGGCAAAGCGGAAATCACATGCACGCTGTCGAGCATCATCTCTCTGGTTTCCCCGGGAAGCCCGAAAATAAAATGGGCACCGGTGGTTAGTCTGTGCTTTCTTGCCCGTTTGAGTGCATCAACTGCCGCAGCAAAGTTGTGCCCCCGGTTGACAGCGAGCAGTGTTTCGTCATAGATCGATTCAATGCCGATCTCAAGATGCACAAAATGGTTTTCCGATAACTTTTGCAGTGCTGAGAGCAGATGGTCAGGCAGACAATCTGGGCGGGTCCCGATCACCAACCCGTTAATGGCAGGGTGATTAAGGGCCTCGTGATATTTTTGAAGGAGCACCTCTGTTTCTCCGTAAGTATTTGTTTGGGCCTGGAAGTATGCCAGGTAGTGTTGTGCTTTTTTGTACCTCCATTGATGAAAAGCGATCCCTTCTTCGATTTGCTGGGTGATGGATTTATTGGGTTCACAGTATGACGGGTTGAAGCTCTGGTTGTTACAGAAATCGCATCCGCCAACACCTTTTGAACCATCCCTGTTTGGGCATGTAAAGCCGGCGTCTATGGCTACCTTTTGTGCACGTGTGCCAAATTTTTCACGGAAGAACCGTGCATACGCATTGTAGGGTCTGTTGTCGCCCCAGGGATAGGTGTTCATAACGCAAAAGTAGGCATTCGCAGCGGTATAGCAGTCAGGCAATCTGCAGATTCTCCATTTGGCAGATAAATAAAGGAAAAGAGGTTTCATATGGTTGTTCTGAAAAAATTTATCATTTTTGCGGTTAGATTAAAGCGAAGAAAAAGATTAGCCATGGTAAAAGAAAAGGAAGAGCAGAATCAGCAGTCGATGGATGAGAAGAATACGAATGACCCAATCAATGATGATCATTCGTCGGAGGTACCCCCTGCGAAGGGTTTTTTGCGGTGGGTTGAGGTAGCGGGTAACAAGCTGCCCCATCCATTCTGGATGTTTGTATGGATTTGTGTCTTTATCATTGTAATCAGCGGTATTGCTGCATACTTCAATGTGCAGGTAACGGAGCCTGCACGCGGGGAGGTGATTGAAGCGCGCAACCTGATGTCAGGAGAGGGGTTGCGGTGGTTTTTACAGGAGCTGGTAACCAACTTTGCACATTTTGCTCCATTCGGACTGGTATTGGTGATGATCATGGGTGTTTCCATTGCAGAGCAGACCGGCCTTCTCACCATGGTATTGCGCACTGTGGCATTTGCTACACCACAGAAGATTATTTTTCCTGTTATCTTCATCATAGGTGCATGTGGAAACATTGGTTCTGACGCCGGTGTGGTGGTTGTACCCCCCATTGCGGCTTTGATATTTATGCAACTCGGCTACCATCCGATCGCCGGTCTTGTTGCCGGGTATGCCGGTGCAACCGCCGGTTTTACTGCCAATTTTTTCATTGCGGGAACGGATGTTCTGCTGGCAGGTATCAGCACCTCTATCACAGAGCATATGCATCCACCGATGGAGGTGAGTGCTACCGCCAACTGGTTTTTTATGATTGCTTCAACCCTGATGCTTGGCTTTGGGGGTGCTTTCATTGTGAAACGTTATACCATACCCAGAACGTCGCAGTTTGCCGGTATGAGTGAGGTGGCGGCCATTGCCCAGGCCAGCAGAGAGAAGACCCCTGAAGAGAAAAGGGGTTT
>SKPS01000112.1 GCA_007119395.1 Lentimicrobiaceae bacterium | reverse complement strand
CACTGGCAATGTGTACCGTCTGCTGCAGATCTCTGTCATAACCCAAAGCTATGTCGTGCAAATCGTTGAGGTTGTACTCAGCCCCGGCTGTCACCTCGGCAGGCATAAACAGGAGCCTGCTAAGGGAGTAATTGTACTGCGCCCCCGACACCAGAGAGAGATCAGTGGTGGTTCCGTAAGCATCCGGGTCTTGCCCGGCACCGAAATAGCTGTTCCTGTCGATATGCTGTGCAGAAGTATACACCATCAACTTGTGGTTGAAGTCTTTGGAGAATCTGTCGTATCGCACGTTACCGGTATGAATGGTGTGTTCGAGCTGCTCCGCCAGGTCGGCTTCATGCGGTGGGAGAGAGAGCAGGTTGCCGCCACGGCGATACTCCGACAAGGTGTGGTACTCAGCGGTGATTCTGTTGTAGAGATCCATTCTGTGATACCCTTTGAAGCCTATGTTGCCGGAACGGATCTGTGTAAGCTCTGTGAAGCCATCGCCATCATGATCGTAAGGGGAACGCTGCCGGTTTGAACCAAAGATCACCATGCCGGTTTTGTGGTCGTCAGATACCACCGAAGCGTTGAAGCCTGTTTGCACATCAGGAGTGGTGCCCCCAATCAACCGGGTGGTGTTGTTCACAGAAATGGTATTGGCCGACGGCTCACGGGTGATGATGTTAATGGTGCCTCCAATGGCACTTGACCCAAAAAGCGCAGACCCGCCACCGCGGATCACCTCAACCCGTTCAATCATATTTACCGGTATCTGCTCCAAACCGTATACGCTCGCCAAAGAACTGAAGATCGGACGGCTGTCGACCAGGATCTGTGAATAAGGGCCGTCTAACCCATTGATACGCACCTGCTGAAACCCACAGTTCTGGCAGTTGGTCTCCACACGCAAACCCGGTTGAAAACTTAACCCCTCCGATAATGTGGTGGCGTTGGTTTGTGCAAATACGCCTGATGTGATCACGTTGACAATCACCGGTGCCTCCGCACGGTTTACCTCGTTGCGGCTCGCCGATACCACAACACTCTCCAACATCAATGCATCCTCCTCCAACTCAAAGTCAACCTCTATGGTGCGGTTCGCCACAAACTCAACCTCCTTCTCCATCCGCCTGAATCCCACACCCGAGGCGACCAACGTATGACGCCCAACAGGCATGTTCTTTAGAAAATAGTGCCCCGTGGCATCAGTGTGCGTGCCCAGATTGGTGCCCTTGACCATAACACTCATGAAAGGAAGATGCTCGCCGGTAGACTTGCTTACCACATGCCCGATCACATTCGCATCAGTGCCCTTGACCGGCTCATTCTCAGCCAGCACCGAAGAGGTGAACATCAAACAAAAAAGAAGAGGAATAATACGCATAGTGTTTTGTTTTGCCTATTGCTTGCTTATCATTTCATTGCTCATTACATAATGAATGATTCAGCCTGCAAAAATCCGAAAAAAAAGTGAGGTGGCCTATCCCCACAACAGGTGATAAGTTCTAAAAATGTGTTAAACGTCCTGAAATCCACCTTTCTCCTTGCCGGGTGCCGGTTGAAAGATCAGAAAGTCAGTCAAACCACACCTCTTTGTTTATGGGCCGGTACCGTCCGGTGATGGTGCCGCCGGCACTGGTCTTATGTATGAGTTGTGGCGAAAAAGTGCGGGTCATTTTTAACAAACCGCTGCCCTGCCCCAGTGTCTGCAACTGAAGCATCGGTATAACAATGCTGTTGCTGTGGAGGAGATCTTGGTGAACAATCACCATATCCAATTCATTGGCACCAGTCGCCCTAATGGTGACCATATCATTTCCCAACAGACTGTCACCTACCCAGACCAACTCAAAAGGTGCGTTGCGGGGAATGGTGTCAGACATTGCCGGGAAAGCAATCACAGGCAAGGAGATGGTGTTGGAATATTGCTTGCCGTTGGTGTCCTCCCACATAAAGTCACCCGCCATTACCTGGCCGGGATAGCTCTTTTCATAATACGCCAATGCCGGTTTAAAGGTGAGCAGGTCACCGTTGAAACGCACCTCGCTGCCATCAGCTAGCCTGAGCTTCTGCCCCTTAGATTCATTGAAACGGAATACAGCTCGTGCATAGGTGATGTCTTCATTTGCATTGTAGAAGAGCTCGTACTCAGCATAAATTTTATCCTGGTTTACGTCAGAAGAGAGCTCACGTTGACATCCGGAGAGAAACAAGGGGGTAAGCCAGATGACTGCTGCCACTGCTGGTAAAAAACGGGCTGTATTCATGGGTGCGCGCTTAGGGGTTGATAAATCATGCATGCAAGCCGCAAAGATACACAAAACTGCCTATCCCTATTAATGGTTACCGACATGAGGTGTTTTCCCCATTTTATGGGATTGTCGCTCAGAGAGAAAGTGATGACCTTTGCAGTATCTAAATATGTAAATATTACAATAAGATATAAAAAGGTTGATATATATTTTTCTGTTCATGTCAGGTTCGATGGTCTCTTATTCCGGTGAGGCTGAAACGTCATTGGCTGGATCCTGTCATGTGATCGTTCAGGGTTATTTAAAGGATGTTGAGAACGGGTATCGCATCAGCGGTGCACACATATCGATAGATGGGTTGCCGCGAGTGGTTACATCGAATGGCGAGGGTGGTTTTTTGCTGCGGTTGCCATGTGCTGAGGATTTTTCCATGATGGTTAGCTATATTG